>JBBSOJ010000376.1:0-1651 GCA_038259855.1 Flavobacteriales bacterium | reverse complement strand
GCGAAACCTGAATATTCTTTGGAGTCGATACCGCAATTTTCCAATACTTGTGGGTCCACCATTCCGCAACCCATGATTTCGAGCCAACCGGTTCCTTTTGTGATTCTGTAATCGATTTCGGTTTCCAGTCCCCAATACACATCGACTTCCGCGCTTGGTTCTGTAAATGGGAAATAGGATGGTCGCAAGCGGATTTTAGATTTCCCAAACATTTCAGTTGTGAAATATTGCAACGTTTGTTTTAAATCGGCAAAACTGACGTCCTTATCAATGTACAAGCCTTCCACTTGATGGAAAAAGCAATGTGAACGTGCTGAAATGGCTTCGTTTCTAAAAACACGTCCTGGTGAAATGGTCCGGATTGGTGGTTTGTTGTTTTCCATATAACGCACTTGCACCGAACTGGTATGCGTACGAAGCAATATATCTGGATTCGTTTGGATAAAAAACGTATCCTGCATATCTCTTGCAGGGTGGTATTCCGGTAAGTTTAATGCGGTAAAATTATGCCAGTCGTCTTCAATTTCTGGCCCTTCGCTCACATTAAAGCCGATTCTTGAAAATATATCGATGATTTGATTTTTAACAATGGAAATGGGATGACGCGCTCCAATCTGAATGGGGTCGCCCGGTCTTGATAGATCGCCGTAAATACCTTTGACTTCTTCCTTGCTCTCTAGCTCTTCCTTAAGGGCATTGACCTTTTGTTCAGCGGTCGCCTTTAATTTGTTGATGACCTGCCCAAATTCTTTTTTTTGATCGTTGGCGACATTTTTGAACTCGGCAAAATAGTCATTGAGCACTCCTTTTTTGCCTAAATATTTAATACGGAAGGCTTCAACTTCTTCTTTAGATTGTGCTTTGAAGGCTTCAGCTTCTGCAATGAGCTCTTTGATCTTGTCTATCATGGTTCAAAAAAATGAATGGCAAATTTAGTGTTTTTGGATCATAAAAAAACGCCTTCTTGGAAGAAGACGCATTTAAATATGATATTAACTAACTGATTAATTTCTAATATAGACAATTTTGATTTCAAAAGTTTCATCTCCAAAAGTAGTTTCTTCAAGCACATAAAAGGTATTATCTTCAAAAAACACCTGAAGTGTATCTGTTTCACCGTCATAAGTAAGGGCATAATTACCATTCCCTACATTCTCCCATGTACCCGAAATACTATCTTCTTGGTTGCAATTTCCGCTATTATCTTCCTCAAAATAAACGTTTGAATAGGAGCCATTTTCAGATATAACTATAGTTTCTTCCAAATCACAGGGTTCTGCCGGTTGCTCTTCATCATTCTCAATATATTTTAAAAAAGTCCATGTTCCCACAAATTGATCTACAGTTGCAGCTGGTGGTGTATCATCATCGTCGTTGCCACAAGAAGTAAAAATTAAGGTAAAAGCACATAGTAATAAGGCGATTTTTTTCATCATTTTTCAGTTTTAGAATTTGCTGTAAACATACTGAAATTCACAACAGATTTTACGTCGACGAAAAATATATGCTATAGAGATATTCAGCTTTCTTAAAAAACACAGACCTTACAGATTTCAAAAACCTGGGGTTCTTTAAAATCATGAAATTAATGACCGATCAAAGTTTTAACCAGCATCTGCGTTAGCGATTGAAGTAGAAATCCTTTTTATTG
>JBBSOJ010000375.1:0-1653 GCA_038259855.1 Flavobacteriales bacterium | reverse complement strand
CTTTCCGCAGATCGAATAAACTCAAAACTTAACACGAAACTCACATCGAGCATCTTTGGAAGGATTTCGGTGGTATTATTCAGTACGCGAATATTTCCGGCAACAGCACCACAATCTTCATTAGCCACAAAAGGACTCACTAGATTTCGTAAGGTGTCTTCTGTGACAATCGAATCACTATCTACAGTTACAAAAATGTCTCCTGTTCCTGTAGTGAAACCATGGTAAAGCGCATGGCGTTTCCCCATATTTTTGGGCTGCTTAAAAATTTCCAAGCGGTCTCCCAATGTTTCTTTGGCTTCAAGCATCCAATCCCATGTGTCGTCAACGCTCCCATCGTCAATGGCCAATAATTGCATTTTATCTTCAGGATAATCGCTTTCAGCCAAACTCATTAAGGTGTCCCATACTTGTTTTCCTTCGTTATAGGCAGGTACTATGATCGTACAAGTTGGTAATTCATCATCACCTACAGATGCTACTGGTTTGTATCTGAAAAATTGATACAACATGAATAAAAAAAGGGATCCTTTGAAAATAAATAAACCTGCTGTAATGTAAATGAATGTCATACCCCAAAAAGAAGTCATGCGTTCGGAATTGATGGCCTCAAAATCACTATGGAATACGCTAAAAAAATAAATACCAATACTCATCATTAGAAAGGAGCTCAATATTACTAGGCCTTCTCGGCGATTGGATTTTTCCTTAAAAAATAAATTGGTTGTTTTAAAAGCGGATTTAATTTTATTCGATTTCTTTTTAGATGATGTAGCTTTAATTTTATAAGTAGTTTCTTCAGTAATCATAGTATAGATAATAGTTATTTGTATGATAGTTCTCTCATAAGATGTACGTGAAGGCACTTGGTTTGGACGTTCATTAAATTTTATTTAAGAAAAATTTGGGATTTCGCGTGGTTCTCACAGATCTTTATTAAAAAATAAAATAGTTCTTTCAATCTAATTTCATGAAAAAAAACCTCAAAGTCATCGTTAAATGATTTGAGGTTCTAATACTTTATCTAATTAGCCTTGGTAATTTTAAACCAATCTCAAAAATTAGTTCTTATACTTAATTGCGTATATGACCATCGCCAAAGACATAGTATTTATTGGTTACCAATTGTTTTAGCCCTAAAGGACCTCTATGATGCAATTTGTCTGTACTAATGGCCAATTCTGCACCTACACCCATTTGCCCGCCATCAGTGAAGCGTGTAGAGGCATTGTGATATACCGCAGCATTGTCAACTTGTTCCATAAACTGTAAGGCTTTATCAGTGCTTTCCGTAAGAATTACCGCCGAATGACCTCCAGAAAATTTGTTAATGGTAGAGATGGCCGATTCCAAAGTATCGCTCTGTGCCAACATGATTTTCATAGCCAAGAATTCTTCATACCAAACAGTGTCATCTGAAATTGCTTTAGAATCGTTGATCAGCTTGTGTATATCGTGATCCACGAGGATGTCTACATTTAATGATGAAAGTATCGTATGAAGTTCTTTCAATTTATCCTCATAATTAGGAATGTTTTTGTCAATCAAAACCTTGTCCAATGCGTTGCAACCAGAAATTTTATCGGTTTTTGCATTGACAAGCACTTTGATGGTTTTTTCCCAATCAGCGTCTTCTGCAACATACATAAAATT
>JBBSOJ010000374.1:0-1703 GCA_038259855.1 Flavobacteriales bacterium | reverse complement strand
CACAGAATCTGAACGCTGCCGTCATAGCAACCGTAGGTTACAGATCTGAAAATGACGAAACACAGGACTATAAAAAAGTAAGAAAAACTAAAAACGAATTATTCAAAACCATTTAATTTAACTATAACTTAAAAAACAAACAATTATGAAAATTGCATTAATTTTAGCAGTAGCATTAGCATCTGCAACCGTATCAACAGAAAAGCAAGTAGACGTTGTAAACAGTAAAATCACATGGACTGGCCACAAAGTAACGGGACAGCACGATGGTACTATTCAATTAGAAAAAGGAACATTATTGTTCGATGATCAACAGCAATTGACTGGTGGATCTTTCACGATGGACATGACAACTTTAATTGTTACCGATTTAGAAGGAGACTCTAAAGGACAATTGGAGGGCCATTTAAAATCTGAAGATTTTTTCGGAACCGAAAAACATACAAAATCTAATTTTGTAATCACCAAAGTGGAAGGTAAAAATGGCAAATATAAAGTGACTGGAGACTTGACCATAAAAGGAATCAAAAATCCAACCACCTTTGATATGATGGTTAAGGACAACAATACTGCTACTGCCAGTTTAAAGGTAGACAGAACCAAATACGACATAAGATATGGCTCTGCAAGCTTCTTTGATGGATTAAAAGACAAAGCCATCTACGATGAATTTGACCTTAATGTCAATTTAAAATTCTAACCCTTTAGAATTAATTGATAGCTATGGTTCGTGATGGGATTCCTGCTACGGCGGGAATCTTTTTTTATTTTAATAAAATTTAGTTTGAAAACTAACGAATCATTTATATCTTTGAATCAAATAACAAAATGAACACAATATTAAATCATACTTGGTGGTGGAACTCTCGAAACTCAAATTCGTGAACTAATCCTATTGTATATTTAACCAAAATATAAAAAAAGGCTTGTCATTCACGACAAGCCTTTTTTTATATTAGATTTTAGCAATTCAAGAAAGTTCCATCCTAACTGCAATTGCGTAAAATAAAATGCCCGCCTTCGCGGAAATGACAAAAGATTTAAGAATGAAAAAATTCAGTTTATATACCCATTACAAAAAAATCCTTGCGGACACCATCACGCCTGTAAGTATCTATCTTAAAATTAGAGATAAATTCCCGAACAGCATTCTTTTGGAAAGTAGTGACTACCATGCCAACGACAATAGTTTTTCCTATATCTGTTGCAACCCCATCGCCTCCATCAAAGTTCAAAATGAAAAAATTACGGAAAACTTTCCCGATGGCAGCCAGATCTCCAATCTCATAACTCCAAGCACCAATGTTGTTGAGCAGATTCACAAATTCACGCAGCGCTTTAAACTGCATTCCGAAGAACAATTTAAGTTCATCAACAACGGAATTTTTGGCTATATGGGCTATGATGCAGTTCGTTACTTTGAGACTATTGATATCAAAAAGAAAGAAGGTCACCAAGACATTCCCGATATCTACTATGCCGTTTACCAGAATATCATCGCCATCAATCATTTCAAAAATGAAGCGTATGTATTCGCACATTGTTTCGATACCGATAATAATATAGAAGCTATCTTACAGCTCATACAATCAAAAAACTACGCGGCATTCAATTTTTCAACGGAGGGAGAAACGGCTTCCAATCTCACGGATGAAGATTACAAACAACATGTAGAATTGGCAAAACAACATTGTGCAAGAGGT
>JBBSOJ010000373.1:0-1735 GCA_038259855.1 Flavobacteriales bacterium | reverse complement strand
TAGCGAATCGTCGAATACAAGAACACTTTTACCTTAATTTGCAATGAAATCGCTCTGACAAATGTTCTAATGTTGTTCAATGAAATGCCCTTGATTTTAAATTGACTCTTTTTTAGTACAAAAAAGACAACAATAAGAATCAATACGAACGCTACCATGGAAATGGAAATTTTTACAGCTTCCAATTCTAAAGAAAAATGAAGTGCAAAAAACAAAAATCCAATAGATCCAAATACCAAGGTCGTTGTCATTTGCATCATATTTCCCATCAAATTAAGAAACATAACTTTTTTGCGCAGGGACTTCTGAAAGTAAATGGCCTTGGCGCCATAATCTCCAATTCTATTGGGTGTGAAAAGGGATGCGGTAAGCGCTGCGAGGCTTTGTTCGGCAGCATTTTTAAGTGAAATGTGCGTGACGGATGAGACTAAATACTTCCATTTTAATATTTCAAAATGGCAATTGAAAAAAGAGAGTAAGATCAAGAAACACACATTTTGAAGCGTGAAAACGTCATTCTTGCGCAAATACTCTAGAAACACGTAAACGTCCAGTCCGTCATTTGAGGTTATTCGATGGTAGACAAAATAAATTGCACTAACTACAATGCCTATTTTAATCAGTAGAACGAAGAATTGTTTAGTTTTGTAAGGCAAGGATCGCATCATTGCCACAAATTAAATGAAATATAATCAGATACCTATGTCTTCAAGAAATTATATCCTTTTGATATGCCTATTAGGTTGCAGTATTCTTTCGACTTCCCAAAATGCGAAAAATAAGATAAAGGCACAGATTGCTGTAGGTGCCAACAGTCCTTCAACCAACGGATTTGTACCACCTTTTGAAGCAAAATCTATTAATTTACCGACAGTAAACCTCGGTGTGCAATACATGTTTAAGGAGCAGATGGGAGCAAAGTTCGATTTTGGTTTTAACCGTTTTTCAAATTCAGACGACTCTCCAGAATTCAAAACAAATTATTCACGATTGAACATACAGTTCGTTTATGACGCCACGCCTTTAGGATTTCTGCCTTCGCGCGTAGGCTTGATAGCACACGCTGGACCTGGTTACACATTTTTAAAACCTTTGGGGAATTTTGTCGATAACAAAAACTCATTTTTAAATGTGATGGGTGGTATCGAAGTCCATTATGGCTTGTCAGATACCATGTCGCTCTTTACCGATGTATCCTACATTTACGGTTTGGCTGACGAATTTGAGCCGATATCCGATGGGTTCGGTTCTTTCAATGGAAATCTAATGACGGTGACATTTGGTGTGTCGTTTTCATTAAGCGGTTGTTATTATTGTAACTGATGGCTACAGAAAAAATCATATTGGGAATTGATCCAGGAACAACGATTATGGGCTTTGGGCTCATCAAAGTTGTGGGTAAATCAATGCAGTTTTTACAATTGAATGAACTCGATTTAAAAAAATACGATGATCATTATCTGAAGCTTAAACTGATTTTTGAACGAACCATTGAACTGATTGACACACATCATCCTGATGAAATAGCTATTGAAGCACCCTTTTTCGGAAAGAATGTACAGAGTATGTTGAAACTTGGTCGAGCTCAAGGCGTTGCCATGGCAGCAGGTTTAAGCCGAGAAATTCCGATTACTGAATATTCGCCAAAGAAAATAAAGATGGCAATTACCGGAAATGGAAATGCCAGCAAAGAGCAAGTGGCAAAAATGCTGCAAAGTCTGTTGGGATTAAAAAC
>JBBSOJ010000372.1:0-1782 GCA_038259855.1 Flavobacteriales bacterium | reverse complement strand
CAGAACTTTAGCGGTTATCGCGCCAAGCCATTACAAGTTTAATTTTGAAGCTAAAAAAGAAAAATTGGCGCAATATGCTGAGCGCGTTTGGAATATCACAGATGGAAGTATAGACGATAAAGCCTATGCGGCTATTAAAAGAACCACAGCCTTTTTCCATGAATTGGGCATCGACACTAAACTATCTGATTATACTAAGGATTACGAAGGAACGGCAGAAAAAATATCACAACGTTTCACAGATCGTGGTTGGATGGGATTGGGCGAGCACCAATCGTTATCACCAGATAAGGTAGAAAAGATTGTGAAAATGGCGTATTAAATTAACGTATGAAAATAGTACAATCATTAGCTATAGTGCTTACTATTATCACCGTAGCAAGTTGTAAAGACACAAAAAACAAAACAGCTTCTGAAAACGTTTCAGGAGAACACATAATAATTAAAAAAGAAAACAACATGAACATATTATTTGTATTGACATCTCATGATAAATTAGGAGATACAGGAAAAAAAACAGGATTTTGGGTTGAAGAGTTTGCGAACCCATATTACACGTTGTTAGATAAAGGCGCAACCATTACCATTGCAACTCCAAAAGGTGGTGCTGCGCCAGTAGATCCTACTAGTGATACACCAGATGCTGCGACAGAAGCAACAAAGCGATTTGACAAGGATGAAGAAGCAAAAGCAAGGATTGCGAACACAAACAAGTTATCTGATATGAATCCAGATGATTTTGACGCGGTATTTTATCCAGGTGGCCATGGTCCGTTATGGGATTTAGCAAATGACACTACCTCCATTACTTTGATTGAAAAATTTAACAGTCAAAAGAAACCGATTGCTTTTGTATGTCACGCTCCTGCAGCTTTAAAAGATGTTAAAGACGGCAACGGAAACCCATTAGTTAAAGGAAAAAAAGTGACCGGTTTTACAAATACTGAAGAAGCAGCTGTTCAATTGACAGATGTTGTTCCTTTTTTAGTGGAAGATATGTTGACTGAACATGGCGGCATTTACTCCAAAAAAGAGGACTGGGCGCCTTATGCCATTCAAGATGGAAATCTAATTACCGGACAGAATCCAGCATCATCTGAGTTGGTTGCCGAAAAATTATTTGAAAGTCTTAAATAATTAGAACATATTATTTTTATCAAAAAAGGTTGTCTTTAAAAGGCAACCTTTTTTCTTATTATCACTCCAGCCAAATGCGCTCAATCTCCAACGCAAACGCTTCCTTCTTTTTATTACCTATAAGAAAAGTGACTTCTTCCATAAATTTTCCATCATAATTGGGCCGATTAAGTTTATTCCCTCTAAAACTCGGATAAAAGGAATCAAATGGAATGACAATCGTTTCCCATTCTCCTGAAGTTTTAAATTCTTGGATAAATGAATATTGTTGAGCTTCATTGGCTTTGATGCGAAATTGATACGGTTTCCCATCACCTTTTATTCGCAATTTAACCACCTTAAAATTCGAGACGTCCTTTTTAGAAAACGAATGTCTCACCGACGAAAAACCGCCGTTGTTTTCGGTAGTTACATAACCTATAAAAAGACCATTGCCGGCATCATTGATGGACATTTTTCCTTGAGAGAGTCCGCCCATAACACCATCATTAACGACATACCAAGTGGCGGCACCTTTCTGTCATTGAAAGTCAAAAATGACTGAATTGTCCTGTGGAATCATGGTCATCAAAATTAATAGAGTTAAAAGTTTCATCGATTATTTTGAAAGGTTGATTATAATTTAGATTCAAAGAAATTTGAGAT
>JBBSOJ010000371.1:0-1879 GCA_038259855.1 Flavobacteriales bacterium | reverse complement strand
GATGTTCTGGAATACCAATGCAGATTCTCTCCGTCATGGTTATAGCGACGCCCATGCGTTGAGGGCAGTTGATTCTCGCGAAAATAGCAGACGCAATAATTTGCATTATGGTCAATATAATGGCCCGAAGGGTACTTTAGGGAAATTTAAAGGCGATGTGGCACGAAGTGTATTTTATATGGCAGCTAGGTACAAAGGCCTAGAGATTGTCAATGGTTTCCCGGAAGGAACGGTAGGTGAGCTTGGAGATTTGTCGATCTTATTGAAGTGGCATAGAGAAGATCCGCCTGACGATTTTGAAATGAACCGAAACAATATCATCTACACCTGGCAAATCAATAGAAATCCATTTATAGACCAGCCGGAATTGATTGAGTTTATTTGGGGAAATAAAGTTGGACAAGTTTGGGATCAGGAATTGAGTACAATTGATGCCGATGCCGTGAATATAAAAATTCACCCAAACCCTACCAAAGATAGACTTTACATAACGGGAATAAAGAGCGACACCAAAATGGAAGTGTTTACAATGGATGGTCGTAACCTGCTGTTGCAACAGTTGAATGGCGATAGGGATTTTTATCTTTCTTCTGAATACGGATTGTCGAAAGGCATTTATGTGTTGAGGTTAAACTGCCGAGGAAAATCTATGATCAAGAAAGTTGTAGTGGAGTAAGATTAAGGTTTTCATAAAAATAAAAGCCCAAAATCTGTCAGAGATTTGGGCTTCCTTTTTAGGTCTAAAATCAAAGTTATTCTTTTTTTAGTGTGATAATGATCACACCATTTTTCCCTTTTTTGCCATATTTTTTTGTGGCTTTTTCATCTTTCAACACATTAACAGCGTCGATGGTGTTTGGATTGATGGCTTCCATCTGTTCTATAGTGATTTCTTTATCACCTAAAATGTATAAAGGTTGTTTACCACTATGTGATAGCGTATTTTCTTCTTGTTTGTTATCTTCAACAATTGAGATCAAATCTCCAGCATCAGTTTTGAAAAAGTTACCTTTTTTGCTAGTGATAAGGATGACGCCATTTTTACCTTTTTCTCCATATTTTGTAGTGGCACTTTCTTCTTTTAGAACGGTAACACTTCCAATAATATCTGGATCCGTTGCTTCCATTTGTTCTTTAGAAATTTCTGTGCCATCTAACAATACTAAAGGTGAAGCTTTATCATTCTCAAAAAGTTGGACATTAGTGTCATTCTCTTTTTTTATAACAGTGATTTCAACATCTTCAACGTCTTCCGATTTTGCATTCAATTTGTTTTCGGAAGTCAAAATAATTTTTTTGGAAGTTGTTTTCTTAAGCTCAATCTCTCCATCTTCTGCAGTGTCCACATCAAAAGTTTGACTCAGTTCAGACGATTGCTGGCCTAATATGATCGTACCATTAGATGGATTCATGGAAATCTCTATAGGACTGATAGGTTCTGAGGAATTGGCAAAAATACTCCCGTTTGCATTTTTATTTTCATATTCTATCTTGATCCCGGTGATCTCATTTTTCGAATTCCGTTTCACATTGTTGAAATTTATAGTAGCGCCTTTGTCGGCGAGTTTATTTTTTATAAAATCCAGTTGCTTATCCTTAGTGTCTTTGGTCACCACAAATTTTAAGATATTTTGTTGGTCACTCGAAGCCGATTCTGAAACCCGATCAGACGTCTGTGCAATAGTTTTAGTATTAAAAGTCATAGCGAAAATCACTAATAAAGGAATGATAATACTGTATTTCCAAGTGTTCATAAGTTTTGATTTTGATTTGTGTAACATAACGATTCGTTTTTTGATTGTTGAATTATAAAAAGTATTGATGAAAATTAAATTTTCTTGAGGCAAGCTGGTTTTCAATAGTAATTTTTGATAGCGTT
>JBBSOJ010000370.1:0-1881 GCA_038259855.1 Flavobacteriales bacterium | reverse complement strand
ACCAAGTGTGTTAATGGCGTAAGTTCCAACGGGAGACTCCGTAATGTTCATTTGGTTTTTAAGACTCGGATTGAGTTCTAATGTGATGTTCTGTGCAAAAAGTGAGACGCACATCATAGTAAACAGAAAGGATAGTTGTTGCTTCATCATTGAAAATTTTAAGAAATTTAAAACTTTCAACGCATCATTCTATCCTGTGCTAACCTGTTACAGCTTAATAATCAAAAGAATGCCCCGTTAATTAAATTGAAACCAATCAATTTCAAAGAGGTCATCATTATTTCCCAAAGCTTCGAGCCAAAGTGCATGAATGCCAGCTTCGCTTTTAACGGGAAAGTTTAGGGTTTGCCAATCTTGATTGGATGCGATGGTCAAAGTTGCCAATTTTTTGTGCCAAGGTTTATCGGAATAGATATTGAGCTGACCTCCTTCTAAAGCTTTTATACGGATGGAGATTGAATTGACACCATTCCCAAAATCTAAATATTTAAAAATTGCAACATCTTTATTTTTGAATTTAGAAAGGATTTCATTGGATTCAGATTCTTTTTCAATGCGCACATTTCCTTGAAGCAAACAAGCAGAAGCAGCATCAATTTGGCTTTTTGCAGACAAAGGTAAACCAGCACCTTGACTCGTCATTTCCACTTCAGGGATACTGCCATCTTCTAAAAAACTGATTCTTTCCACACATGATTTTCGCATGGTTCTGACGCCATGAGTTGAGCGATGGTAAAATACATACCACTGGTTATCAAACTGGGCAATGGAGCCATGATTGTTCCAGTTGCCAGGATTGGCGCCATTGTTATCAATAATCACACCTCTATACGTGTAAGGCCCAAAAGGAGATGTACTGGTGGCATAACCTATACAGGTTGGTTTATCTTCTCTGCTGATATCGGCATACACTAAATAGTAGAGGCCATTTCTTTTAGTTAAATAAGCACCTTCATGAAAATAATGTTCTTTCTCAGTGATGATATCCGTTTGAAGGGTAGTGGTGTCAATAGCGGTCATGTTTGGCTGAAGTTTCGCCATTTTAAGACCAAATTGTCCCCACAAATAGTAGGCTGTTCCATCATCGTCAATAAAAACTGAAGGATCTATTTGATTATGACCATTCAAATCGATTTTCTTACCGTTTGTAAAAGGACCTGTGGCGCTTTTGGAAGTAGCAACGCCTTCAGGAGCCTTGATGTCTGGTTGGCAATAATATAAATAATACGTATCGCCTTTTTTAGAGGCATCTGGTGCGAAGAGCACGGCATCATTGTATGGCACTTGGTCATTTTCTCCTTTTGAAGCGAATACATTTTTAGTGATATTCCAATGTTGCATGTCTGTTGTCTGCATGATATCATACTTAGCAGAACAATAATAAAGCTCGCTTTCATCAGTTGAACCGTAAATATAAAGCGTACCATCATCAAAAACCTTTGCCGATGGATCAGCGATATACACTCCCGGAGGCGAGATGGGATTTTGGGCGTAGAGCACGAGAGTAGAAACTATAAAAAAGAGGAGCGCGTTCAAGCTTCTGAATTTTATTCTTTTGATCTGAATGCTATTTGGATTCCAATTCATATTTAATACCGACTAATTTATTTATCTATGGTTTGATACATAAGATTTCTTAAGGTAATGGCAGCCCTAGGATCGTACTCCAATGCCTCGCTTATGACCAGATCGCAAACTATGATGTCACCCCAAGCATACTTTACCGCGAAAACAGGGTACCCAATCTTATTGTCATAAACATTCTTAAGATTACCAGACCAGTAGAAATGGGAATTTAAAAAGCGTCCCAAAGGAATGACTTTATCGTTTTCGATATTCAATTTATGGCTTGAAGAGGCCACATAAGCAGGGTTATTATTT
>JBBSOJ010000369.1:0-1916 GCA_038259855.1 Flavobacteriales bacterium | reverse complement strand
CTTCATTATAATCTGAATGCCTCTAAAGAGAAAGAATATCGCTAGAACACAAACGACAATCGAAATAGTTAATACAAGATAATATGTAGGTTTATCTTGGTTTTGAAATGCAATGTATAAAAGTGTAGGGCCTAAAAACATTAACACAAGACAAATACCCATGTTTTGAATGCCTTTAACTAATACATCTTTATTTGTTTTATGTTCTTCTTTCATTATTTTCCGTACAATTCAATGGCAGCACGAACATTTTTATGTCGTTCCAAAAGCGATGTAGCTTCTTTCTCAGATATCTTAAGCTCGGCCATGATCATATTTATTCCTCTTTGTACTAATTTATGATTGCTCAACTGCATGTCGACCATTTTATTGCCTTTTACTTTCCCTAATTGTATCATAACAGAAGTTGATATCATATTCAATACCAGCTTTTGGGCGGTGCCTGCTTTCATTCGAGAACTTCCTGTCACAAACTCTGAACCGACAATCACTTCAATCGGATATTTTGCTGTCATTGATAGTGGGGACTTGCGATTACAAGTAACGCATCCTGTGCTTATGCCATTATTGTTACAAGACTCTAAAGCGCTTATGACATAAGGAGTTGTGCCTGATGCCGCAATTCCTATGACGACATCCTTATTCGTAATGTTCTGTCGTTTTAAATCTTCCCACCCTTGATTCTTAGAATCTTCAGCAAACTCTACAGCTTTTCTTATAGCGGCGTCTCCTCCTGCAATCAGTCCTATAACTAAATCTTCTGGCACACCAAACGTCGGAGGACATTCTGAAGCGTCCAGTATGCCTAATCGGCCACTCGTTCCGGCGCCAATATAAAACAAACGGCCATTCGCTTTAAGTTTAAGCACAATTTCATTAACGAGCGATTCAATTTGCGGTATGGCCTGCCTTACGGCATCGGGCACCAATTGATCTTCCGAATTTATGTTTTGCAGTAGTTCGGTAACACTCATCTTTTCAAGGTGTGCGTGTTTGGAATCTTGCTCCGTGGTTTTAATGAATGTCATAATTCAAAAATAAGAATTTTAAGTTGCGTTAGTGATGGTAGCGATATCCTTTTTATGTTATATAACTTTTAAATAGATTACCAAATGTGGTTGCATAAAAAGATATAGTGACAGCAAGACCAATGTTGAGCAGTTAAGTGAAACATGGGAAACGCCCAAATTATTGAACTACATATACAAATTCTGAAACTTCTGATAGTCTAAAATAGCCTAAAGGGAAATTATTAGGATCACTTTGGTTGGTGCAATTACCTCTTACGGTTGCTGGTTGTGTTTCAAAAGGACCTCCGCCGTCATCATTATTTTGTTGTAAAAGTATGAACATGAAATTATAAAATTGTCTTGAAACCCCATGACTTCGTATTGTGACGATATCACCAGGTGCCAAATCTTCTTCCGTATAGAAAGCGAATATTTCATTGCCATTTGTAAATTTATCTTCGTAAACCTCTAGGGTTGGTATGACCGGTATGTCACTGATAAACTCAAAGAAATAATAATTTTCTTCAGCTGCTGGATCTAAATAAAATGCTTTTAATTCGGTTTCGTCGCCTGAAAATCCACCTTCATCATTTTGTTCGACATAATCGATGGGTGCAACCGTTTTCAGAGTTTCTATTGCGGTGTATGCCTCTCCATTGAAAATAATGTTGAGAACGTAGGTTTCATTCAGTTCGGGTATAAAATCATTTGTTGCATAAATCCCTGTAGTACCTATTTCCTCAAAATTAAAAATGGTATTTGAGCTATTGGTGATGGTTACCTCGGCGCCATTTGCGGCTGGCACTTCCGAGTCAAAATACGGTGCAGATAAAGTCAATTTGATGCTTTGTTCATTCCCAGGCGTATTTTTTACCCAATCTATAGAGGCATCAATCACTAGCTTCG
>JBBSOJ010000368.1:0-1937 GCA_038259855.1 Flavobacteriales bacterium | reverse complement strand
CGACGGGGCTCACCTCTTACCATTCCGAACAGAGAAGTTAAGCCCGTTTGCGCCGATGGTACTGCACCTCGTGGGAGAGTAGGTCGCCGCCTTTTTCAAGAGTCCCCAACAGAAATGTTGGGGACTCTTTTTGTTTATATAAGTCTCTCACTAAATATAACTTAATTCAAAAAAAAGTCACTCTCACATATTCATTTTTTACTGTATTTACGTAAATTCATCAATTCTCACAGAACTACAAAATGGAGATAAATAACGAATTGATTTTAGCTCGGGAGTTTATTAATAATACCAACCAATGCTTATTCCTAACTGGGAAGGCAGGTACAGGCAAGACCACATTTCTACATAGTTTAAAAAAGAATTCTTTGAAGAGAATGGTTGTTGTTGCGCCCACGGGTGTCGCCGCCATCAATGCAAAAGGTGTTACTATTCATTCGTTTTTCCAGCTGCCGTTTGGCCCTATACTGCCACAACCCAATCAAGTCTCTAAATCTGGGTTTAATAGAAAATTTAGTAAATCAAAAATTGATATTATCAAATCTATGGATTTGTTGGTGATTGATGAAATATCCATGGTACGTGCCGATGTATTGGATGGCATTGATAAAACATTGAGGCGATTTAGAAATAGAGAAAAAGTCTTTGGTGGTGTTCAGATTTTGATGATTGGCGATTTACAGCAGTTAGCGCCTGTAATAAAAGATAATGAATGGCACTTACTAAAAGAATTTTATCAAACTGGCTACTTTTTTAGTAGCAATTCTTTTCGGCAGTGTTCAGCACTTACTATAGAGCTTAAGCATATATACAGACAGGAGAACCCCAAGTTTATTGAGATATTAAATGAGATACGTACGAATACATTAACATTAGCCTCTGCTGACGAATTAAATAGGCGATACATTAAAGATTTTCGACCTGATCCCAAGGATGGCTATATTGCCTTGACCACACATAACAATCGCGCCGAGGAAGTCAATAATGCTGAATTGCAGTCTATAAAGACCAAATCACGAATATATGAAGCAAAGGTAGAAGGTAATTTCCCAGAGTACGCGTATCCGAATCATTCCGAACTGGAGTTAAAGGTAGGGGCGCAAGTGATGTTTATCAAGAATGACAGTTCAATTGAAAAGCGCTATTTCAATGGAAAAATTGGCAAGGTCATTTCAATTGAAAAAGATGAAGTTAAAGTGAAATGTCCTGGTGATGATTTTGATATTGAAACAACGCCAGAGACTTGGGAGAACATTAATTACGCTGTTAACCCCGAGACCAAAGCAATTACAGAGGATAAAATAGGTTCTTTTACACAAATTCCATTGCGTCTGGCGTGGGCAATAACAATTCATAAAAGCCAAGGTCTCACTTTTGAAAAGGCAATCATCGATGCGCAAGGAGCATTTGCGCATGGTCAAACCTATGTAGCTTTAAGCCGTTGTAAATCTTTAGAGGGTCTTGTTCTAAAGAATAAAATTCATGCAAATCAAATTATAAATGATCAGCAAGTCACCTCTTTCACAAAAAAAGCAGAAGCAGAACAGCCAAATGAGCACATTTTGTTACAGGCAAGACGTGCTTTTCAATTAGATTCTATACAAGAGATCTTCGATTTTTATGAGTTTTTATATCCTATCAATCGAACGTTGGATATTTATTATAAAAACAGAACCAGTATTCAAGGAAACATGGAGGAACCTTTGGTAGCTATGAAAGATGCCATCGTCAATCTTTTGAAAATAAGTTCTGGCTTTAAAGGGCAGCTAAATCAAATTTGTGAGCCAGAATCGCTACCTGAAACTCATCACGTGGTACAAAAGCGATTTAAGAAAGCGATTTCATATTTCAAATCAGAAACCTCTAAAACGCTTGTTGAAGCCCTGAAAAATGTGAACTTTTCAACAGATAATGCCGCAGTTCAAAAGGACATTCAT
>JBBSOJ010000367.1:0-1943 GCA_038259855.1 Flavobacteriales bacterium | reverse complement strand
TGAGCCTGAGCAAAGGATGAAGAATTTTTTTAACATGATGTGATTGATTTTTGATTGATTGACTATTAGAACGTTAGGCGTAGTGATTTGTTACATTTTTTTATAAAAAAAGACCTGTAAAGTTGTAAACTCGACAGGTCTTATAGTTTTAAAGTTATTTAAGTCTAATTATCGGTATTAATGGGTTCCTTTGTTATATAGACTTGAGGTTGTTTTGAATGCAATTGTTTAGTATTAATATTGAGTTCTCCGTTTACCTTCAAAACTCTCACGGCCTCGTCAGAAGAAATCGATTTTCCTTCATAGAAAAACACTGCATTTTTCTTGGCCATTTCAATCACGTGATCCAATGGTGAAACTGGTGGCGGAGGTGGCGCTGGGATTTCTAGCGTACCATCTCTTTTGTTTTGGTTATTTTTAAATTCTACGACTATTTCATCATCACTATATACTTTCGTAATATATTGTCCGGGAATTACATCTGAAGCATTCACCTGTACATTTCCATTGAGTTTTTTACCGTTTTTGTCTACTTTATTTCCCCCTCTGTTGTAATAGGTTTTGCTATTAGAATTTTCAACATAATATAGTTTTTCTCCATTTGCAACTACAAATCCGGTTTTCATTTGAGTTTGGGTGTTGACTTTTGGAGCTGGCGGCGCAGGTGGTGGTGGTGGTGGTGGGAGAATGTGGTTTGGAAAAGGTTGGGCATTTGTCTTCTGACTCTTACTCATTTTGTCATAAAGATACTTCATACGCTCCATATCTTTCTGTTTGATAATGGTTTTGTCAGGAGCTTGAGAGTTATAGTGTTTTGCTAGTTTGTTGTATTCAGCCATCTCCGCTGGTGTTGTCTTAGTTTGAGAATTCTCAACATTGAACTGTACGTCTAATTTTGCAAAAGCATTTTCAAATTCATACTTTTTCATTAAATCATCAATTTGTTGTATGGTTGTTTTAGGCGCTTCTTCATCATACCTAAAACCTACCGTTTTATACTTGCTTTTGTGTGCTACCATCGTCTTAAAATCAGCTTCAATTGTTTTTAAAGTGGCTAGTTTATCATTTACTAAATATTGACCTTTGCTATTTAGAAGAATCCAATAAATTGATTCTTGTTGCTTATTATCAGTTTGGGTGTTGTATAGTTTGATTAATGTATTATATTCCGCAATCTCTTCTGGAGTCTCTTTTTGTTGAATTTTATTTTCACCAGTTACTATCTTTGAAGATTCTGTTTCATTTTTAGAATTGAGTATTGTGTAAAATTCTTTGTTTATATATTTTTCAGTTTCATCAAATATTACTGTAAAAATTCCGTATGATTTTAAGATGTCAGTTATTTCTAAAATTTTTTTTAAGTCATCATGATTTAATTTTTCTGAATCAGAAGATATCATAACATTTACGAGTTGTTCACGTTCTTCAAATGTCAAGTGTGAGTTAAATCCGTATAACTCATCCTTAAAGTTTTCTACGGAAGTTTCATTATTATTAATAGTGATTTTTCCATTTTTTAAAATGCTAATATTAATATCTTCAGCTATGATAATAGCAGGCTCTTGATTAATGGATTCTGAATTTTCATTAATATACGCTGTGTTTTTTCCTATAACTTCCCTTTTCTCGCTAAACCCATAAAGAGTCAGTCCTAGTAATGGCAAAAGCAAGATGCTTCTAAGCCAGATGTTTCGTTTTGATGTTTGTGTTTTCATAGCTGTAAATCGTTTTTTGACCTGTCCGAATGCATTAAAAAGCGTGATCTGCTTTCCAAACACCTTAAGGCGGATTGATGAATAATTGATGGCGTTTGCCAATTGAGGTTCTGTAGCATTTGATGAGAATGCCAATAACATATGTTGGTAATTTGATGCCATGATGCCTTTGTTTAGAACGGCTTGATCTGCTAAAAATTCATGGTTCATTTTTATCGATCGTTTGGC
>JBBSOJ010000366.1:0-2024 GCA_038259855.1 Flavobacteriales bacterium | reverse complement strand
TAAAAGCGCCACTTTTGAAGACATGGAAAGTAGAAACTTTTGTTCAAAAAGTTCCATTTCATAAGCTATGGGCTGCTTTATTTGTTCAACGATTTTCAAAGGGTTATAGACATACGGATTTCTTTAACAAACGTACTAAAAATGGCAATGATATGCTATTATAAATAATGGAAAGGCACATTTAAAAATGTATGTATGAGATGAAATAATGATTTATTCAACAGACAAATACACATAAAAAAAGAGTATTCCAACTAAAAAAACCTGAACAAGTAGACTTTTGCTCAGGTTTTCAGATGTTATAATTGAATGTTGAAATTTCAACAGATGACAATATTCTTATTTATAATATTATTTCTTAATAAATTTTTTAGTTTCTATTTTCCCATCTTCAGACTTGATATTTATAAAATACATACCTCC
Organism: Flavobacteriales bacterium; assembly: GCA_038259855.1. Taxonomy (GTDB): domain Bacteria; phylum Bacteroidota; class Bacteroidia; order Flavobacteriales; family Flavobacteriaceae; genus JBPOFM01. The sequence goes on along the minus strand of JBBSOJ010000366.1, from coordinate 1,601 downwards.
TCCTAAATCAGAAATATCGAATTTAACCTCTTTAACTAAATTTGTGGTTCTTTCAATAACAACTTGTCCCAAACTATTGTAGAGCTGAACTTTTTGAATTGCAGAAATCGACTTTAAATTAATCTCGTTGGTTGCAGGATTAGGATAAAGTGACGTAACATTCGTTGCAAACTCTGCTACGCCGAGCAAAGTATTTGTCGCTGAAGCTCTTACGATATAATTATCAAAAGTTATGCTTGACGCCATTGTATTCGGAACGGTTTGCGTTGATCCGGAAAAAGCAACAAAGTCTATTTCAGTTGGAACATCGGGTTGCGTGGTTATAGGAAGACCTAATGGTCCGTCGATACCATCACCATCAATTAACACTTGTCCAGTTATCGTATTATAGCTTATACCATAAGTTGAAAACATATTTGGAGCCACTACAATATCTAGATCATACCTAAAATTACCAGGAGTAAGCTGGCCGGTAGGAAGACTATAGGCTACAAGAAACAATTTATTAGTGGATTCGTCAATTCTAAAACCCGCCAAAACTTTGGTATAACTTGGATCGTAAATATATACGCCAAAATTATTTAAACTTGAAGATCCCAAATCTCCGGGATTAACCGACACCTCTACTTCAATTATGTCATTACCAGACGTTCGAGATGCCCACGCAGCTGGCAATCCATCGTTCCAAACAAATGAACCTCCCATATCACCATTGGGTCCAGTTAAGGTAAAACCTTGTGTGCTGTTTTTCCCGTTGGCTGTAACTTGCAAATTTTCTTCAGATGCATTGTTGCTGGTTGTAGGCGGAGCTCCATTGCTAATCTGAGTATCCCATCCAAGTTGCCCCTTGATGTTGCCAGGAGTGAGGGAATTAAAATCAAAGGAACTCAATTGTTGACTAAAACCGAAAAATGGTAAAATGAGTAATACTAAAAGTAATTTTTTCATCATATCTTTATTATTTATACATTAATAGTTGATTAAAAATAAACCTTATTATTTAAATTTAACAGTTATCTAGCTTTTTTTCTCCAACTCACCGCAAGCTGCATCAATTTCTCTTACATCATACCGTAATGGTGGCACTCGCTTCCAACATAAAGACAAACATCTCTAATACCACATTGCTGGATTGATGAAAATAAGCATCATCAATGGTATTTATTCAATTAAGTTAACCTACTTGGGTCACACTTTCAATTTTAAATAAAAAAAGTGCATCATGCTATTCTTCATCAAAGCGCTCGATTCAATTGCTGAAATCCGATCTGGTTAACCTTAACAAATACTATAATTTACGATCTCAAAAATTACTATTCATGCATAAGTATCTGGAAATAGGGACACTACATTACGTAATTATTAGTGTTTGACGATTTATACTGCTATTATTTTAATGAACCCTATGGTTTACTGATGATTCTATAGCTTTTGGGAGTTAAATTTCGATTTTTTAATATTGTTTTAAGTGTTTTGTTTGTTTCTTTAAGATTAAATTAAGAAGTTTACGCCGGATTAATTTAAAGAAAAAATTATATGAAATTAAAACTAACCTGGTTGATGACACTTTTTTTGGTGTTTATCACACATGTTTCCTTTGC
>JBBSOJ010000365.1:0-2076 GCA_038259855.1 Flavobacteriales bacterium | reverse complement strand
CCATAATCAAAACCAACAACGCCATATTCAGATAAAAGGGAATTATAAATAAAGAAACGCCCTTGTTTTTCACTTAAGTGGTTCAACAACACAATTTCTTCTTCACTATCTTCAACCTTTACAACAGCATGTCGATGTGAAAAAGTACCACGCTCCACATCCTGACCTGAAAAACGGACGTCATATCCTTCTTCCAACAACGTTCCATACGCCAAGTGTTCCGCCATTGCCCAATCAAGCTTATCTTCATCGAACATGGTTTTTCTTGATTCCACGAGGCGTTCAATCTTTTTGATGAACTTTTTGTCTTTTGGCAACGATGAAATAACCTCTGTAATCTTTGCTAATTTGTCCTTTGAAACCTTCGTATCAACTGGTTTCATCATTTCGACTTCTGTAACATTTACAAAATCTTTCCACTCATTTTGCATGAATGGCGTGATGATGGTTTTATCAACTTTTCTAGAATCTTCAAGCTTTTCTTCAAGAGATGCTTTATAATCTGCTTCGAGTTTAGAGGTGTAGTCTTTATCTATGATCCCGTCCGCCAATAACTTTTCGTTATAGATTTCTCTTGGATTATGATGTTTGGCAATCGCTTTATATAATTTTGGCTGTGTAAAACGTGGCTCATCACCTTCGTTGTGACCATATTTTCTGTAACCCAACAAATCAATGAACACGTCGCGTTTAAATTTCATTCGGAAATCTAAAGCAAATAGCATCGCATGGACAACAGCTTCAACATCATCAGCATTAACATGCAAAACTGGCGACAAAGTCACTTTTGCAACATCGGTACAATAGGTGCTTGAACGTGCATCGAGATAATTAGTGGTAAACCCTATTTGGTTATTGACTACGATATGTATCGTCCCATTTGTTTTATAACCATCGAGATTGGCCATCTGTATGATTTCATACACGATTCCCTGACCGGCAATTGCAGCGTCTCCATGCACAATTATTGGTAATACTTGTGATGGATTATCAGGATATTTATCGTCTTGTTTTGCTCGTACGATTCCTTCTACAACGGCTCCTACAGTTTCCAAGTGTGATGGATTTGGAGCAATATTCAAATTAATTTTCTTTCCGCCTTTGGTTTCTCTATCGCTTGTCCATCCCAAATGGTATTTGACATCGCCATCAAAAATTTCCTGTTCGTAATCTTTACCATCAAATTCGCTAAACAAATCCTTTGCTGACTTACCAAAAATATTGATTAAGGTGCTTAAACGTCCACGATGCGCCATTCCCATGACGAATTCCTGAACACCATATTCTGACGCTTTCTCAATCACTGCGTCCAACGCAGGAATCAATGATTCACCTCCTTCTAAAGAAAAACGCTTTTGACCGACATATTTAGTATGTAAAAAACTCTCGAAAGACACGGCTTCATTCAGTTTCTTTAAAATATGTTTTTTCTCCTCGGAGGAAAATTTAGGTTGATTATCGTTGATATTTAATTTCTCTTGTATCCAACCGATTTCTTTCGGATTTCTAATGTACATATATTCTACACCAATAGAATCGCAATAGATTCTTTCAAGGTGCGTGATAATGTCACTTAATTTTTGAGCACCAATTCCTATAATTTCTCCTGCGGAAAAAACAGTATCTAAATCCTGATCGGTAAGATCAAACGTGCTGATCGATAAACTCGGCTCATACTTACGACGTTCTCGTACAGGATTGGTTTTTGTAAATAAATGACCTCTATTTCGATAGCCATCAATCAAACGCACAACATTAAACTCTTTACGCATCAGATCAGGAATCTCCGGACTGATACAGTTCTCTGAATCTTGATATACTTGTCCGTTTACCTCTTGATTTTCAGAACCGAAATCAAAGCCTTGAAAAAAGGCTCTCCAACTTGGCTCTACCGTATCTGGAAATTGTAAGTATTGATCATATAATTCAGCGAAATAAGCTGTATGTGCGGCGTTGAGGAAAGAAAATTTATCCATTATCTGGTATAAAATGTTATGGTGTGTTCAAAAATTTTATCAAAAATACAACTTTTGAGAAAATTAAAAGTTCGTTTTAATATATTTATATGATATTGAT
>JBBSOJ010000364.1:0-2108 GCA_038259855.1 Flavobacteriales bacterium | reverse complement strand
TACGCTGCAACTTAAATTCAATGTGAGAGGCTCCCATTTTTCTAAGTTCTATTAAGTTGTCATCTGTGTAAGCTGGGGCTGCAGTAAAAACTTGAAAACCATTACTGATTAAGCTTTTAATAAAATCCCCTCTAAATCTTATAAGCGAGCCCGCAAAAGAGGCAATCAGTAGTATCTTTTTATTCTCCATCTCGTGTTAGTTTTGATTGAGAAAGGTAAACTTATACCATTTTTGGAAGCAGTAATAAGACCACACTCTAAACGTACTATCTTTTTTACTTTCTAAGTGGTCCTTCACTAATTGTGTAATTACTTCCGCATTAAAAATTCCTTGAGATTTTAACAACTCTGGTTCAATATAGCTTTCAAGTTCTTTTCTGAGACTTTGTCTCAACCAGTCACCCGTAGGGCTACCAAATCCACTTTTGCTTTTTTCTAAAAACTCTTCAGGAAATTGATCTCTGAACGCCTCTTTTAAAATATGTTTTTTGTTCCAGCCTTTCATTAAATAGCTTTCTGGTAAGGTATTGGCGAATTCCCATAAATCTCTGTTTAAAAAGGGAGCTCTACATTCCAAGGAGGTCATCATGCTTGTTCTATCAACCTTGGCCAGCATGCCACCTTCTAAGCTCAGCACTTTATCTACAAGCCTAAAGTCTGTCAGCGTCTCAATTTTTTGTTTTTGTAAAACGTCTTTGTATTCTTGAAAAATATGCTCTTCAAAATAATCAGGAGACATAATTTCTTCCAATTGGCTTTTTGTATTTGCCAGAGAAATAATATCCCAATAAAAATCACCTTCGTAATCTATGGCATTCAATAATTTATTAATCCTAAATTTTCTACCACGCGTATCATCTGTATTGATCAAATATTTATTGCTCAACCCAGAAATAGTTTTATGAAGGTTTTTGGGAATAACCCCAGTATATTTTCTATTCATTTTGCCAATATAGTATTTATTATAACCTCCAAACACTTCATCGCCACCATCACCGGTTAATGCAACAGTAACATGCGCTCTTGTTTTTTCGGACAATAGGTGGGTGGGAAGCGCAGCGGTATCTGAAAAAGGTTCGTCAAAATTGAGCAAAATTTCATGAATATTATTTTTAAGATCGTTTTCATCAAGTATAAACTCATGATGATTACTATTTATCATTTTAGCGACCATTCGAGATTTATCAGATTCATCATAAGATGCTTTTTTAAATCCGATAGAGAAAGTATCGATCTTTTTATCAGTGGTTTGTGCTAAACAAAGTGAGATTATGGAAGAATCCACACCTCCCGATAAGAATGTACCTAAACCTACATCAGCAATAGACCTACTCTCTACACTTTTTCGAACGAGATCTTTTGTTTTTGCTTTTGCGTCTTCAAACGAAATAGATGTTGCTTTTGGTTTGGGTTCGGTATTAATTTTATGAAGTGTTGTGTGATGGGATGATAAATCATATTGAATATAATGATTGGCTTCCAATTTATAAATGTTATCGTAAATAGTATGTGGGGCAGGAATGTAAGTGAGTCTAAAATAGAGATTCAACCCTTTCTTTGAAATTTTCGGCGTAAAATCGATAGTGTTGATGATAGACTTTAATTCTGACGCCCAAATAAATGCGTTGTTTGTATGTGTATAGTAAAGTGGTTTTTCACCAAAAAAATCTCGAGTAATAAACAGTTTATTGATCTTTTTATCATAAATGCTAAAAGCATACATACCATCCAGCCATTGAAAGGATTCAGTTCCATATTTTTCATAGGCTTTTAAGATGACTTCTGTATCACTGGAGGTATTGAAGGTAACACCTTCAGCCTCTAATTTAGATTTGATAACCTTGTAATTATAGATTTCGCCATTAAAAACGATAACAATTTGCTGATCCTCTGAAAATATCGGTTGTTTACCAGAAGTTAAATCGATAATAGATAAACGTCGCATTCCCATACCAACCGTAAATTGGTCGGATTCTTCAGCAAATACACCGTCATCATCTGGTCCTCTGTGAATAATGAGATTATTCATAGCGTTGAGGATGGCCGTTATGTCGTCTTTATTTCTATTGGTTTTGGCTATGATGCCGTTAATTCCACACATGTAAATT
>JBBSOJ010000363.1:0-2147 GCA_038259855.1 Flavobacteriales bacterium | reverse complement strand
CAATTGGCTTAAGGATCTGACTTTTTATGAGCTCACCTACAACGATAATGATTTTGCTGTAGAAAAATTTAAAGGTCTCTTCCAAATTTAATCATACTTACGAAGTATATTAGTAAATTCCTTTTACAAACCATTCATTTTGACTACAAGAGATTCTTCACTACGGACTACGTTTCAGCTTATCGTCGATATATTGAATCCGGAATCGGACGAGGCCATTTTAAAAAACACGGTAACACATACCAATGTAAATTGGGAATCAGTCGTCGTGGTTGGAAGCCAGCATTTAGTGCTTCCCGCCATTTTATGTAGACTTCAACAAAAACAATTACTCAAATACCTACCTCAAGATCTCGTTCTCTATTTAAATGAATTGACAGATTTGAATCGGGAAAGAAATAAGCAATTGTTAGAGGAAGCAGCTGAAATATCAACATTATTTTCTGAAAACGACATATCACATGTTTTTCTCAAAGGCATCGCCTTGTTAGCTGGCAACTACTTTAAGGATCTTGGAGAACGTATGATCGGGGATATTGATATTCTTGTTGCCGAAGATGATTTGGAAAGCGCCTTTAAATTATTAAATTCTTATGGTTATGAACGCACAATTACATTTAATTATGATGTGAAAGATCATAGGCACAAACCACGTCAAATATCAGACAAACATCTCGGAGCTGTTGAGCTTCACAGCACCATTTTGAAAGAGCCCTACAATCGATTGATAGATAAGGAATCGTTTTTTTTAACCAAAAAAATCAAAAATAATCTGTTCATTCCAACAACAGAACAACTCATTTACAACGCTATTTTAGCCCATCAGATTAATGATCATAAACAATACTACAATTCGATTCATTTAAAAACCATCTTCGATGTCATGGTTCTTGGTCTATTCAAACAAGAAGTCCTCTTAAAAAGACTTTTAAAAAATCACTACTTCAGCAGTTTTTTAAACCTTTCATCAGTCTTTAATTTGACGCATGAAACTAATAAAGGTTTTAATTCCTATCTCAACAAAAAGATATATAGCTTCACTTTAGAATTTCCAAAACTTGGAAAGCGGTGGTATAGATTTAAGTCTCTATACTTAAATATAGCTGAACGTGTCCATCTCGTTTTGAATAACAAAAGTTATCGCAAGCATATCATTAAAAACAAACTAAATTCGTAAATAATCGTCTTTCTGTTAAAATAATTATTTCAATTTTTGTTATATTGAAGTAATAGTCTATTTTTGACCAAAGTTTTTTTTATGAAAAAAGTTATATTGCTAGTATTTATGTCATTCTTTGGATTTGCGTCATTTGCACAAAACCCAGGCAATGATTGGCTTTTAAGTGTTGGTGTAAATACAGTGGCAAATTTTGGAACTAGAAACCCGCTGGAAGATTTAAATGACAACTCTGGTAGATTTGCATTTAAGCAACCTGTCGCTATCGCCATTGAGCGCAGATGGTTTCAAAATGTGTATATAGAGCAGGATATCAGTTTAAATGGATTCAGCGAAGATAAATTCATTGATAACGGAACTCCTGACAAAGACCTGTTTTATTTTTCTACAAATACATCCTTAAAATACTATTTTGACGATTTAATTTTCAGAAATACTGATTGGTTGAACCTTTATGCAGGTGCTGGTATTGGTATTTTTAATATTGAAGAACTTAATACCTCTCTAAACGTGGTTTTCGGAACTGTAGTTTGGGTCAGTGATAATGTTGGTATCCGTTTAGGAACTATGGGCAAGTTTGCCTTTGATGCTGATAATAGACAATATGATAACAATCACTATCAATTCTTTCTACAGGGAGTTTTTAAACTGTAATTGGAATTGAAAATATTTTACAAAAAGCATTCAACTCTGTTGGATGCTTTTTGTATTAAAATGGGAGTTTACTCAAATCAACATTTCCACCAGAGATAATGACTCCGACACGCTTACCCGCAAAAATGCTTTTATCTTTCAATATAGCAGCTAAAGGCACCGCACATGACGGTTCAACAACAATTTTCATTCGCTCAAAAATTAGTTTCATAGCTTTAATTATAGCATCTTCTTCCACCCTTATAATCCGATCGACATACTTTTGAATGATTGGAAAGTTGATATCACCCAATTGGGTTCTTAAACCATCAGCAAT
>JBBSOJ010000362.1:0-2157 GCA_038259855.1 Flavobacteriales bacterium | reverse complement strand
GGCAAAACAGATGTGTTTATTTTATTTATGGGAAGTACATTTATAAAAATGTTTCTTGCTATTCTGTTTCTTTTGCCTGTAATTTTATCAGACTTTGATAAAAAGCAACCTGACGTTTTTAACTTTTTTATTCCTTATTTTTTATACTTGGGTTATGAGGTATATGCCATTACAAAATTTCTCCAAAAACCCTCCTGATGAACAAGCTCGGAATATTGATAAAAAAGTGTTTGACAATTAACATAATGTGTGTACATTTGCACGGAATTTAAAGCAAGGTATTTTTAAGCTATTCATAATGACATTAAACACTTTAAGAGCCGTATTATTTTTAGTTTTTTTTGTTGCAATTAGCAACTTCGGGTTTGCATTTCAGGATAACGAAGATCAAGATAAAGGGTTCGATGCCAAAGAGATGATCATGCATCACGTTAAGGATGCACACGAGTTTCACATTGTGGATTGGGATAATCAGCCTATCAGTCTCCCTTTGCCGATTATTCTTTATACTGACAATGGACTGACTACATTTATGTCCAGTGAGTTTCACCATGATGATTCAGGATCTTACATTGTTGAAAAAAATGGGGAGCGCTTTGTGAAATACCACGAAAAAATCTACCAACTTAATGAAGGTGTTCAGAGCTTGACTTTTGATGAGGAGGAGCACCCTACAAACGCGATAACACCTTTGGATTTTTCTATAACCAAAAACGTCTTTATGATGTGGGTTTCAGTGGTGTTGATCTTGTTTATATTTATTTCTTCTGCCCGCAAATACAAAAAATCAAATCAGTTGTTACCTAAAGGGATCGCGTCATTTGTTGAACCTTTAGTTGTTTTTGTTAGAGATGAAATTGCCAAACCAATGATTGGTGAGAATCAGTATAAAAGATTTATGCCATTTTTGTTAAGTGTGTTTTTCTTTATCTGGATCAATAATATTTTTGGGTTAATCCCAATCTTAAACGGCGCCAATGTCAGTGGTAATATAGCATTTACAGTGTCATTAGCTTTATTTACGTTTGTCATCACCATTTTTAGTGGTAATAAAAACTATTGGAAACATATTTTTTGGATGCCAGGAGTTCCGGTGCCAATGAAAATATTCTTAATGCCAATAGAAATTGTAGGTATGTTTGTAAAGCCTATTTCATTGACCATTCGTTTGTTTGCAAACATCACTGCCGGACACATCATCATATTATCGTTAATGGCCCTAATTTTCATTTTTGAAAGTATTGCAGTGGCTCCGGTTTCTATAGTGTTTTCATTGTTCATTTTACTAATAGAAATTGTAGTTACTGCAATTCAAGCCTATATATTTACCGTGTTGTCTGCCTTATATATTGGTATGGCCACCGAAGAAGAGCATCATTAATTAATTTAAATTTTATATTATGACTATTACAGGAATTGCAGCAATCGGAGCTAGTATCGCAGTTATTGGAGCAGGAATGGGAATTGGAAAAATCGGGGGCTCGGCTATGGACGCTATGGCTCGTCAACCGGAAATCCAAGGAAAAATCCAAACTTCAGCGCTTATTTTAGCAGCTTTCGTAGAGGCAGTAGCACTTTTTGGTGTTGTTGCATCATTAATCGTTTAATTATGATTAGAAATACAGAGGTAACGGTTGGTTGCCTCTGTATTTTAAATTTAAATTATTAAAACTAAAACCTATTATAAATGGATTTAATTACACCAGGGTTAGGACTTGTTTTTTGGTCAATCATTACTTTCGGGATACTACTTATAGTGTTAAGAAAGTTTGCTTGGAAGCCAATTTTAGGTGCTCTTGAAGAACGTGAAAATGGCATTAAAAATGCTTTGGAAGCTGCAGATAATGCACGTAAGGAGATGGAGAATCTCAAAGCAGATAATGAGCGTATCCTTAACGAGGCACGTGCAGAGCGTGAAGCGATGTTGAAAGACGCACGTGACATCAAAAACAAAATGGTCAGTGATGCCAAAGAAGAGGCACAGGAACAAGCTTCAAAAATGATATCACAGGCGCAAGAAGCCATTGAAAACGAAAAAAGATCAGCCATGGCTGAACTTAAAAATCACGTGGCAAGTTTATCCATTGAAATTGCTGAGAAAGTGGTGCGTCAAGAACTGGAAAACAAAGACAAACAACTAGAGTTGGTGGAGTCTAT
>JBBSOJ010000361.1:0-2179 GCA_038259855.1 Flavobacteriales bacterium | reverse complement strand
TGCTATGGTGGATTGAGAGATCACTGGATGTATGGAGATATTTGTGCAAAAATAGAACAATCTATCCTAAAATTCAGGTTCAAAATGACCTCTTTGTCGTTATTGAGAAATTAGTTGAATTTTGTTGTAGATCTTTGAATACTGTAAAATTTATACCGTATCAATAGCGCTTACGTTGTATGAAAATCAACACATCCCAATTAAGAATATCAATACTAAATTCAGGCTTTTATCGAAGTCCGTCTCCACAAAATTGACGACCTAGTATCAACTGAAAGTCTCGACATACATAATACAAATGTTTATATGAATGAGAAATTCTGAATCACCAAATTACATACATTCCGCTCTCGAGCAAATACTAAAAGTTTATTAAACAGATAATTCAAGATTCATCTTTTTTGTAAATTTCCCACAAATTCAAAGCATGACAACAAAAAAAAAGCGTGGACCTTATAATAAGAAACGATATATAATACCTATCGTCCTGGTCATTTTATTGGTTGCTTTTAGAATATACCTGCCGACATTGGTCAAAAACAACATCAATAAAGTGTTGGCAGATCTCCCTGGTTATTACGGACAAGTTGAAGATATCGATATTGCGCTGATAAGAGGTGCCTATGTTATAGATGGGATGTACCTCAATAAAACCAATGCCAAAACACAAGTTCCGTTTTTAAATTTTCCTAAAACTGATATTTCCATAGAATGGAAATCACTTCTTAAAGGTAAGATCGTCAGCGAAATTATCATGTCTAGCCCAGAGATCATCTATGTTTTTGAAGATCAGAAAACTGAAGGTACTACGCCAGATGCGGACGATTGGACCAAAGCGCTGACAGATATTGTACCTATAGACATTAACCATTTTGAAGTTCACAACGGCAAATTATCCTTTGTGGAATTGCAAGCGGAACCAAATATAGATTTGACCATTTCACGATTGGAGCTAACCGCCGATAACTTGAGAAATGTCATTTCCCAAAAACGAACGCTTCCTTCAACGGTGAAAGCAACCGGTGTGACATTCGGTAACGGAAATTTAAGTTTAGAAGGCGACATGAATATTGTAAAAGAAATTCCAGATATGGATTTACAATTATCTCTCGAAAATTCGAATGCGACCGCACTTAATGATCTTACGAGACACTACGCAGGAATTGACTTTGAAAAAGGAACTTTTGGATTATACAGTGAAATAGCTATTGCCGATGGATTTATGAAAGGATACGTAAAACCATTGTTGACAGATTCAAAGCTCATTGGAAAAGAAGATGGTTTTTTGGGTGTCCTCTGGGAAGGATTCGTTGGATTTTTTAAATTCGCACTTAAAAATCAACGAACAGACACCTTGGCGACCAAAATCCCAATAGAAGGTGATTTAAATAACGTACAGACTGGTGTTTGGCCTGCTGTTACCAACATTTTTGCCAATGCATGGATCAGCGCTTTTAAAGGTGAAGTTGATGATGAAATAGATTACAAAGATGCCTTCCAAGACGCCAAAAAAGAAGCCAACAAAAATGCTAAACAAGAACAGCGAAACGAAGATCGTGATGCTCGGCGTGAAGAGCGAAAAGCGGAACGGGAAAAAGATAATTAAATGTGTAAATTCAAAATAAAATAGCCAGAAAAAACGAAGGTAAGTTAAAGTTCTATCCTTCGCTTTTCTGACCAAGAGTGTATTTTTTATTAATCAACATCAAATCTTAATCCTAAAGAAACATTGCGCTGATCATTGATTTGGTTTTTGAATACCGTATTTAAATCATATTTGGCATAAAGACTAAAACCTCCTACGCCTACATAGGTGCTTATACCATAAACAAAATCAGTGGTATTGTAATCTTTTTTGATTTTTTGCTTCACCCGGTCACCATCTTCCTTAAACTTAAGTTTTTGCTGGGTACCGATATTAAAACCTGCATAACCACCGATTCCAAATTTGAATTGTGTCGTTGTGGTATATCTAAAATAAGTGTCCTTATCTATTTTTTTGGATGGCCCAAATTCAAAGTGCACTGGGACCACTAAATTGGTGACTCGGAATTCTGATTTCTGCAATTCTGTAGGAAACGTTTCTAGGGTTGTCATATTGGCCTCATCAACAAAATAGCGGTCGTTTTTAGGGGAAAATTTGTTCCACTGAAATGAAAACCCATATTTTAAACGTACG
>JBBSOJ010000360.1:0-2224 GCA_038259855.1 Flavobacteriales bacterium | reverse complement strand
TCGGTAAATGAGATAAAATCGTCGGTCTGCACAAAAACATCTTGAGTTGGTTGATGATTTGGATCATTTAATTCTTCAGGCGAGATTAATCTAAAAGCTCCATTTTCGCCAAATTGCTTGCCAAATTTATTAATGGCATATTGGTTGATATCAGTACTGCCTGTCATGGAAATAAGATATCCAACATCACTAAGTTCGATATTATCTCCTAAAGAATCAGAATAGATGTTAGAGTTAATGGCTTCAAGCCCCATCTCTTTTGCTTTCGAGATATTTGAATGATTATTATCTATAAGTACCACATGACGACCATTCTGCTCTAAATAATTACCGATCAATCTTGACGTTTTTGAGGCTCCAATGATGAGTATACCATTTGACTTTTTTAGAAAAACACCCAAAAATTTTGCAAAGAATCGGGCCGTTGTAGCATTTAATAATACTGTTCCCAGAACAATCATAAATACCATTGGCGTAATATACTCGGCACCTTCTACGCCTTCGCTAGCCAATTTTGATCCAAATAAAGATGCAATTCCTGCGGCGACGATTCCACGCGGTCCCACCCAGCTTATGAAGATCTTTTCATTTAGATATAAACTCGATTTGATAGTACTTAAAAACACACCAACTGGTCGCAAAACGAACACAATTAAAGCAAATAATACAACCGTATTCCAGTTATAAATCAACATTAATTCTTCCATATTAATATTGGCCGCGAGGAGTATGAACAGTATCGAAATCAATAAAACGCTCAAGGATTCCTTAAAATATAGAAGTTCCTTTAAATACGGTGAATTTGAGTTTCCGAGCACCATACCCATTACGACCACCGCCAAAAGTCCTGATTCATGTGCAAAGCTTCCAGATAATACAAAAACGCCTAAAACGGTTGCCAAGGCAAAAACATTCAATAAATAATGAGGAATAAAACCTTTGTTGATGCAAAAATTCAAGGCATGAGCAAACGTAAAACCAAATGTAGTACCAAACAAAACGATTTTTCCGAATTCGATCATGGCTGTTTTTGTAAACTCTCCGCCTCCTTCAACACTAATGAATTCAAACAACAACACCGCTACTAATGCTCCGATCGGATCAATAAGAATGCCTTCCCACTTTAACACTGCTGATACATCTTTTTTTAAAGGAATGTTTCTTAAGATCGGGGTAATTACCGTTGGCCCAGTTACAATAATCAGAGCTGAGAACAAAAATGAAATTTTCCAAGAAAGAAAAAAGATGTAATGTGCGGCAACCGCACCACCAAAAAAGGTCACTAAAGAACCAACGGTTATCAATTTTGTGATGACCGGACCCACGTTTTTTATTTCTTTGATGCGAAGGGTCAATCCTCCTTCAAAAAGCACGATACTTATGGCAAGGGCAACGAAATAATATAGACTGCCTCCAGGGAACAGACCTTCCTTTCCGTTCCAAACTGGTTCTATCCATTTGGTGCCATCGTGCGATAGATATTCTGCGGCAATTGGTCCTACAAGCAACCCTATTAATATCAATGGCAAAATGGCAGGAATCTTAAATTTCCATGCCACCCATTGAGCCAAAATCCCCAAAATAATGATGCCTGCTAACTCTACCATATCATAAATTTTGGTGAAAATAGTAAATATTCCGCTGTTGCTATTAACTGCCCCGATTTAAATCATTAATTACAGTTGCAGAAGTAAGCACAAAGTCATCTGTAATAATGGTAAAATATATCAATAAAATGTTGATCTGTTGTGGTAAAGACAAATCCACAAGATGAAATTAAACTTATAAAACCATCTCTAATTAGAAACTGTGGAGAGACCTATAGTTTAATTATAAGAGCTTTTAATTTATTGATTATCAAAATAAAAAAAGCCTTAAAAAAAGAGCTCGGATAGTGGATTATCGAGCTCTTTAAAAATTTTTATTTTTTTAATTCTTTAATTTTTTCTTCATATGAATGCCAAACATCGGTGATGTATTGGTGATCGTTTGAAAAATCATTATTCAATTTATCTAAAGCTTCTTCCAGCTCTTTGTCGGGATTGTTGAAGAGATCCACTTGCAGATGCCCAACTTTTTCAACTAAACTGGCGCATGAATTTTTAATGTCTTCCAATTTGTTTAAAGCATCTTCCATTAAATCAATTTTAGTCTTTTCCATAATGATGTTTTTTATCGTGCATAAACACGTTTATAATTGTTTTATTTTGACTGTAAATAGGTC
>JBBSOJ010000359.1:0-2264 GCA_038259855.1 Flavobacteriales bacterium | reverse complement strand
TTATGGTCGCCACTACTGTCATTGAGGTTGGCGTCAACGTACCAAATGCATCTGTGATGATTATTGAAAGCGCTGAACGTTTTGGTTTATCGCAGTTGCACCAATTGCGAGGACGTGTTGGTCGTGGCGCGGAACAGAGCTATTGCATTTTGATGACTGGCCATAAATTAAGCGAGGACAGTAAAACACGACTGCAAACAATGGTGAGCACCAACGATGGCTTTGAGATTGCTGAAGTAGATTTGCGCCTTCGTGGGCCAGGTGATTTGATGGGAACGCAGCAAAGTGGCGTGTTGAACCTTAAAATTGCCGATGTTATTAGAGATAAGGATATTCTCCAGCACGCTAGATTTTATGCCAAGGCTATCCTTAAAAATGACCCTTCCCTATCCACACCTGAAAACAAAGTACTACGATATACCTATGGGCAATTAACAAAGTATAAGAATATCTGGAATTATATAAGTTGATTTCAAATTATAGCCTTCTCTATTTATGATTGACAACCAATACTTTTAACGAGCTACACAAACTTCTTCAGACTTCAAGTTCAATAACATCCGAAATTCGTTGACAAATAATTCCACGTCACTTAAACCTTCATTATCTTTGCACTATTGAAAAAGAAAATCATTATTATCGGTTCGGGAATTGGAGGTCTAGGTTCAGCGGCATTGCTAGCCAAGTCTGGCTACGATGTTACGGTTATTGAAAAAAACGAGAATCTTGGCGGTCGTGCCAATATTTTCAAAGCCGATGGCTATACGTTTGATATGGGGCCATCATGGTATCTCATGCCAGATGTTTTTGAACATTATTTCAAATTGCTGGATGAAGACATTTCCAAACATTTGGATTTGATAAAGCTCTCCCCGTCTTACCGTGTATTTTTTTCAAACGACAAAGAACTACCCGTAGTTGATATCCATTCTGATTTAGAGAAAGACTTACCGCTTTTTGAGCAGCTAGAACCTGGTATTACTCCAAAAATCAAGGAGTATCTTAAACGCTCTGGTGAGCAATATGAGATGGCAAAAGATACTTTTATGTATCGAAATCTAGGGTTTTCGTTGGATTTTCTTAAATGGGACGTTATCAAAAAAGGAATCGAACTCAATCCGTTTCAGACCATGCAATCCTATTTAAATAAATGGTTTAAAAGCGAGCGGGTTAAAAAAATATTAGAATACACCCTTGTGTTTTTGGGCTCTGATCCCGCTAAAACACCTGCCATGTACAATATTATGAACGCCATCGATTTCAACATGGGCGTGTACTATCCAAAAGGTGGCATTTATGAGATTATCAGAGCATTGGTTACTATCAATAAAAAACACGGCACACAATTTCTAACAAATAGTCCTGTGTCAAAAATAATAGTTGAAGATAAAAAAGCGACAGGTGTTCTGCTGCAAGATGGAACGACATTAAAGGCCGATTTGATTATCTCCAATGCCGATTTATGGTTTACGGAAACCCAATTACTTGAAAAACGATTCCAAACGTATCCCGAGCGATATTGGGAAAAGACCGTTTTGAGTCCGAGTGCATTTATCATGTATCTTGGTCTGGATAGAAAATTGGATGTTTTAAGTCATCATAACCTACGTTTTGGAGGCGATTGGAAGCAAAATTTCAAAGAGCTCTTCGATACACCAAAACTACCAGAAGACCCGAGTTATTATATTTGTAAGCCCACAGAAACTGACCCGGAACTATCGCCTGCCGGCACCGATAATTTATTTGTGTTGGTACCAATTCCTCCTGGTTTGTCACTGTCTGAAACCGAAATGAATACCTACCGTCAAAAGATTCTCGATTTGATGAAAATAGACTTAAACCTACCTTCATTAGAAGATTTCATAGTATATGAAAAAGAGTATTGGAGTGATGATTTTAAGAACGATTATAATGCCTACAAAGGCACTGCTTTAGGTTTGGCCCATACCTTAAAACAAACACTCAATAGACCGTTGAACTATAGTAAAAAGGTAAAAAACCTCTACTATGTTGGAGCTGGCACAAGTCCAGGTATCGGAATGCCGATCTGTTTAATTTCGGCGGAATTGGTGTATAAACGTATTCAAAACATCAAGACTTCAAAACCACTAGAATCGTTATGACCGTTACGCCATCATTTCTTTAAAAAACAAATAGAAAAATAATACGGCTCCTGTCAAGACGTTGATAAGCGGAAAATAAGTGTAATATTTGAATAATTTTGAACTATTATTCAAACTTAAAAGCACCATAACTATATAAAT
>JBBSOJ010000358.1:0-2292 GCA_038259855.1 Flavobacteriales bacterium | reverse complement strand
GTAGTTCAATTCGCGTTGGTCTTGAACACCGTCCGACTTAATGACCACCGATGCTAAAATCAGCAAACTCACCTCAAAATCGCCTGGTCTTGTGACTGGCCGATTTGGTTGCTGTGTTTGTGTTCTCTGTTGTTGGCGATAATCTGGTTGTTTTCGTTGTTTCGATTGCCAATCTCCCAAGAGTGGTATTCCATTATCCGAGAACGAGTCAAACACACCACCTAAAACCAATCCTATAATAGCACCAATCGGTCCGCCAAATGACCAACCCAAGGTCGCTCCTATCCATTTTGAAAAACCCATACTTCAATATTTAAAATTCAAAGATACTATTGTTAGTCCTCTTAATTAAAAAATGTTACGGAATTCAGTCATAGAAATTCCAAATGCTTCTATTCAAACTGACAACTGCTTCTTATTGACTACCCACTAAATTTCCGTATCTTTGCGGTCTTAATATTAATCATAAAATTAAAGAATATATGTATCCAGCAGAATTAGTAAAACCAATGCGTGAGGATTTGACCAAGGTTGGTTTTGAAGAATTACATACTGCAGAAGCAGTAAATGCTGCACTTGCAAAAGAGGGAACAACGTTAGTCGTTGTGAATTCAGTTTGCGGTTGCGCCGCTGCCAATGCACGTCCAGGAGCTCGTATGAGTTTACAGAATGCAAAAAGACCAGATCATATCGTGACCGTTTTCGCAGGTGTTGATAAAGAAGCAGTTGACCAAGCAAGAAATCATATGGTACCGTTTCCTCCAAGCTCGCCCTGTATGGCCTTGTTTAAAGATGGTGAATTGGTGCACATGTTAGAGCGTCATCATATCGAAGGTCGTCCAGCAGAATTGATTGCCGAGAATTTGGCCGACGCTTACAATGCCAATTGTTAGTTGCGATCGCTTTTAAAAATTAAAATCGATCGTTGAAGATTGATGTCACTAAAAACCACGATATGTTCGTGGTTTTTTTTTATCTAGACGCAACCTTTTATTTAAAATTGAATCTACGGAGTAAACCTAAACAACTATGAAAAAAATCATCCTTTATTTTTGTCTCATGCCGCTCTTTATTTTGACGACAGCAACACAATGCGAGGATGATGACTCCATAGTGCCGAACTGCGAGATCCTGCTTGAAAATATAGAAGATATTAGGTTAGAAATTGAAGACATTGCCAACGCCTCTATTTGCAGCGATGCTTTTGAATGCCGATACGTTCCCTTTGGAAGTAAGGCTTGTGGTGGTCCTAAAGGCTATCTAATTTATACAACGTCCATTGATACATTGGCTTTGATATCGCGTGTGGAAGCTTACAATCAATTGGAATCTGAATATAATAGTACATGCAATCAGTTTTCAGATTGCACGGTACCTCCACCACCGGTTGGTTTTGAATGCCAAAATAACAACTGCATTCCGCTATTTTAGTAGGTATTTAGAACTGCTTTTTGTTAATTTTGTGCTATGCAAAAAGTTTTGGCCTATCCATTGACGGTTTTATATTTCATCTGTTTCGGACTGACACTCATTGTCTTCCATCCGATACTTTGGTTTTCCCATAATGTGTTTGGTAATAAAGCACTTAAGGTGAGCGTGGACTGGCTGCAATTCTTTTTAATTCGATGTCTAAATGTATTGGGAACTCGGTTTACGTTCACAAACCCCTATAACCTTGCGACTGATCAGCCCTTGATTATCGTGGCAAATCATCAAAGCATGTATGATATTTCACCGATCATGTGGTACATGCGGAAACACTATCCGAAATTTGTCGCCAAAAAAGAATTGGGCAAAGGTTTCCCAAGTGTGTCGTACAATCTTCGGCACGGTGGCTCTGTTCTGATTGATAGAAAAAACCCCAAACAATCGCTATCAGCCATTATGAACTTTGGTGACTATATCGAGGAATCGAAACATGCGGCTGTTATTTTTCCTGAGGGAACTCGCAGTAAGACAGGCATCCCAAAACCATTTCAGACCAGAGGTTTGCAAGTCTTGATAAAAAAGATTCCTTCAGGTGTTATCGTTCCTATAAGCGTAAATAATTCTTGGAAAATGCTTCGGTATGGGAATTTTCCTATGGGAATTGGAAATCATTTGAAGTTCCAAGTCCACGAACCTATCAAAATTGCTACCTTTACAAATAGGGAAGAATTGATTCGCCATGTCGAACATATCATTTCTTCCAACGTTCATCCTTAAATTTAGTTCCATGTCTCTTAAAAATGTACGATTAGAAGTCATGCAGCATCTGGAAAAAGATGTCGATGACTTGATAGAAAAATATTT
>JBBSOJ010000357.1:0-2309 GCA_038259855.1 Flavobacteriales bacterium | reverse complement strand
TATGACACGGACCAGTTTAGCCTGCGCATAGTCACCAATTTGATAATGCAAGCCCCTCAACACACCTTTAGTAGATGACGATTCATTATCTTGAACAAAGGTCACTCCAGGAGCGACCAATTCAGCAAATCGTGTGTGATTGAAAGTTTCCAGAAAATAACCCCTCTCATCTTTGAAGACTTGAGGTTCTATAATAAAACAACCTATTAAATTCGTTTCAGTAACAGTCATTATTTTTTATTCAATAATCCTAATAAATTCTTTCCATATCCGCTCTTCAATAGCGGTTCTGCCAATGTTTTAAATTGGGTTTCATCAATATAGCCCATCTCAAATGCGGCAGCTTCAATGGCTCCTATTTTTAAGCCTTGACGCTCTTCTATGACCTCAACAAATTGTGATGCCTGCATTAATGATTGAAATGTTCCTGTGTCTAACCATGCCGTACCTCTATCGAGAATACTAACATTCAATTTACCTTGCTTGAGATATTCTTTATTGACATCCGTGATTTCCAATTCTCCACGATGGCTTGGTGTAATATTTTTAGCGATATTCACAACAGAGTTATCATAAAAATAAATACCTGGTACCGCAAAATTAGATTTAGGATGCTCGGGCTTTTCTTCAATGGAAACTGCTTGCCCTTGCTCGTTGAATTCCACAACACCATAACGTTCAGGATCATGTACACGGTAAGCATATATAATTCCGCCTTCCGGATCATTATTATCTTGTAATAATTTCGAAAGTCCTGAACCGTAGAAAATATTATCACCCAGAATCAAGGCTACTTTGTCCTCCCCGATAAAATCGGCCCCAATGATAAAAGCTTCAGCCAAACCATTCGGAGCATCCTGTACGGCATATTCAAATTGACAGCCATACTTCTCGCCTGTTCCCAGTAGTTCTTTAAAAAGTGGTAAATCTTTAGGCGTCGAAATGATTAATATGTCCTTTATTCCGGAATACATCAAGGTTGACAATGGATAATAAATCATGGGTTTATCGTAAATAGGCATTAATTGCTTACTTACAGACAATGTTAAAGGATGCAATCTCGTTCCTGATCCACCTGCTAATATGATTCCTTTCATCAGTTATATTGTTTTTCATAGTATTGCTGGTAGGCTCCACTAGTCACATTTTCTAGCCATTCAGTATGACTCAAATACCATTGAATGGTTTTTTTCAAACCTTCCTCAAAAGTTACCGAAGGCTCCCAACCTAAATTGTTTTTTATTTTTGTAGCATCGATCGCATATCTCAAATCATGACCTGGACGATCTTTCACGTAGGTAATCAATTGTTCCGAAGACCCGTTTGGTCTTCCCAATGCTTCATCCATTTGCCGACATAACAATGTCACCAAATCGATATTTTTCCACTCATTAAAACCACCAATATTGTAGGTCTCTCCTAAAATTCCGTTGTGATAAGCAACATCAATAGCCCTCGCATGATCTATGACGAACAACCAATCGCGTGTGTAATTGCCATCGCCGTATACGGGAAGTGATTTATTGTGAATGATGTTGTTTATGAATAGTGGAATCAACTTTTCAGGAAACTGATTTGGCCCGTAATTGTTGGAACAGTTGGTTATGATGTAAGGCAGGCCATAAGTCTCTCCATAAGCTCTAACGAAATGGTCTGAACTCGCTTTTGAAGCTGAATATGGTGAATTAGGATCGTAAGATGTGGTCTCTGTAAAAAGCCCGGTTTGTCCCAAAGTTCCGTAAACTTCATCAGTACTGATATGATAGAATTTTTTGCCTTCAAAATTATTGCTCCACAGTTCCTTAAAAGCGTTAAGCAAAATCATAGTACCAATGACATTGGTTCTCACAAAAGCCAACGGATCCTTGATGGAACGGTCAACATGGGATTCGGCAGCTAGATGTATGACGTTTTCAAACCTGTGCTCCTCGAAAAGTTCGTTAATGAATTTTTCATTTGTAATATCGCCTTTGACAAATGTGTAATTAGGCGCGTCTTCAATATCGGTGAGGTTCTCTAAATTACCCGCATAGGTAAGCGCATCCAAATTAAAAATATGATAATTAGGATATTTAGATACAAACAATCTTACAACGTGCGAACCGATGAATCCGGACCCACCAGTAATTAAAATCGGTGTTTTAGTCATGGTTTTTTATGTATTTAATGGTAGATATCACTATATAAATAATACAAAGTCCGATAAAAGCGAATGCAGGATACATGAACCAATCTTTAGAAAAAATGTCAGATTTCTTTTTTCCAACCTCCGGAAAACGAGACAGTACTTCAAAATAACTGTTTTCCTC
>JBBSOJ010000356.1:0-2328 GCA_038259855.1 Flavobacteriales bacterium | reverse complement strand
TAATCAATGGCACGACAAAAAGCATATAACGAGGAAGTAGTAGTTGAAAAAGCGATGCATCTTTTTTGGCAACATGGTTACGAGGCTACCTCCATGCAAATGCTTGAAAAAGAAATGGGAATTAATAAATTTTCTATCTATTCGAGTTTTGGAAATAAGCACGGTCTATTCCTTGAGAGCCTGAAGAGTTACAATGTAAAAATAAAGTCGATTTTCGAAGAATTCAAAAATTCAAATAAAGGAATTGAGGATATCAAAGACTTTTTTTATAATTCAGTCAGCATTTGTAACGTAAATGGAAATCAGAAAGGATGTTTGGTAACAAATACTTACAATGAATTTTCAGAAACGGAAGACAAGCAAATTAAAGAACAAATGAATTCGTTTATGACGCATCTTAAAGACTTATTCATAGAAAAGATAAGGATGGATTCCACCAAAGATGATGAAACGGTGTTGAAACTGGCTAATTATTTAGTATTAGCAAAACACGGTTTGGCAGCAGCATCACGTGTCAACAATGAAAAAGAAATTGAAGATTATATTGAAATGACCTTCAAAAATTTATAACTATTTTTTTAACCTAAAACTAAACGGTTGTTTAGTTAATTATAATAATCAGTAAAACAAGAAAAAAAAATTATGACAACATTAGAAGTTCACAACATCGAGACTGCACCAGAAAACAGCAAAACATTATTGCAAAATTCTCAAAAAGCATACGGAATGATCCCAGGTTTGCACGGTGTATTGGCTGGCTCTCCACAACTATTAGAAGCCTACCAAACCCTGCATGAATTATTCACTCAATCATCTTTCAATAATGAAGAATTAACGGTGGTATGGCAGGCTATCAACGTAGAGCACTCATGTCATTATTGTGTTCCTGCACATACAGGTATTGCAAAATCAATGAATGTTGATGACAACATTATAGAAGCTTTGCGCAATGAAACGGCTTTAGAAAATCCTAAATTGGAAGCTTTAAGAACTATGTCTTTGTCAATTGTTAGAAATCGTGGCAATGTATCTCCATCCGATTTAGAGGCTTTTTATGCTGTTGGATATGGTGAACAACAGGTCCTTGACATTATTTTAGGTGTATCTCAAAAAGTGATTAGTAATTACACTAACCACATTGCAAACACGCCTGTAGATGCCGCTTTCCAAAGATTTGCATGGAAAAAAAAATAAGACAGTCGCCAAAATGACAGATTAATTGTGATCAACCTTCTTCCTTTTGTGAAGGTTGATTAATTTTATAAAAAACAATCATGATAAACGTATCGGTAATGTATCCAAACAGTGAAGATGTACAGTTTGATGCAGAATATTATAAAAACAAGCATTTACCAATGGTTTCAAAATTAGTTGGTAGTGCCTTAAAAGGGATGGAGTTTAATTTAGGAATTGGTACGCGAGTTCCAGCAAAACCTGCCCCTTATGTGGCCATTGCCCATTTAAAATTTGATAGCATGGCTTCGTTTCAAGAATCATTTGGCCCGCATAGTGACGTACTCGCAGCTGACGTTAAAAACTACAGTAACGTCGATGGTGAGCTACAAATTAGTGAAATCATAACATTATAATCATGGAAAATAAACTAAAGATTGACATTGTTTCAGATGTGGTTTGCCCGTGGTGCACCATCGGCTACAAGCGTTTAGAAAAAGCGATGAAAGAACTTGGCGTCGAAGATAAAATTGAGATTGAATGGCAACCATTTGAGTTAAATCCAAACATGCCCACTGAAGGTCAAAACTTAAACGAACATATTACTGAAAAATATGGCTCTAGCGTAGAGCAGCAAAATGACTCAAAGCAAAACATGACAGAGATTGGCAAGGAGTTGGGTTTTGAATTTGACTATTTTAGTAACATGCGCATGGTCAATACTTTTGATGCTCATGTTTTATTGCATTATGCCAAAGATTTTGGAAAGCAAACAGAATTAAAAATGGCCTTAACCAAAGCTTTTTTTAGCGATCGCAAAGATGTGTCTGATAAAGACATTTTAAAACAAGCCTTATTGGAAGTTGGCTTGAATTCAGACGAAGCATTAGCAACACTTGATAATGATAAAGCACGTAGCGATGTCCGAGCCCAACAAAACCAATGGAAAACCATGGGCGTAAATTCTGTACCAACTTTTGTTTTTAATCGAAACAGTGCGGTATCTGGAGCACATCCTGTGAATACCTTCAAAGAACTTTTAACCGAATTATTGGAACAACCATCACAAGACAGAATTGAAAAATAACAGGAGAAATTTTATAAAAAACCTTGGAGTCGTAGGTACAACATCCCTATTAATACCTCATACTCTAT
>JBBSOJ010000355.1:0-2371 GCA_038259855.1 Flavobacteriales bacterium | reverse complement strand
TAATTGTAAAGAGCTTTCCATTTTTTCCAGTACGTTCTTGATAGAAAAAAGGGTGCCCATTATTAAGAATATACAGACAAATACTAAGAACCAAGAATATAGGTGAAATAATTAATAAGCCAACAAATGCGGCTAAAAAGTCTAAAATACGCTTTATGAATACTTTGTATAAGTTCATGTAGTCAATTAAATTTTTAAAACACTTTTGATCAATTTCACTAAATCGTTATTTATAATATTGACATCAAATCGTTCTTCGGCATAAGCTCTACTGTTAATTCCCATTTCTTTTATCTTGTGGGGATGGACAATAAAATATTCCATCGCTTTTACCAAAGCTTCTAAATTTTGAGGTTCTATTAAAAAACCATTTTCTCCTTCCTTAACGGCTTCCCGGCAACCTACAGAATCTGTAGTAATAATCGGGTTCCCACAAGCACATGCTTCTAATGCAGTTCGTGGTAAACCTTCCCTATAATAGCTAGGCAGAACAAAAATATCCCTTTTATGTAAGTGCTCATCAATATTTAATTGCTTACCATGAAAAACAATAACGCCTTCTTCATGTAATTGATTAACTTCATCTTCACTGATTGCAGATGGGGATGTTTCAAACGGGCCTATTAAATGGAACTCTGACGTAGGGTATTTTGCTTTTAATATTTCTGCAGCTTCCATATATAAAGCAATACCTTTTTCTTCAATTAATCTAGCAATCAATAGAAAACTCACGTTATCGGAAGTGTTTTTTTCTTTAAATTTGAACTGGTCAAGATTTACCCCAGAGCCACTTACAAAATCTACTCTCTGCTGTTTTGAAATAACTTTACGATCTAAAAATAACTGATAGTCATCGTTGTTTTGAAATATGATGATTTTATTTTTTCTAATTGATAATTTGTAAAGCGTCTCATTAAACTTTTGCAACGTTCTGGACTTAGCAGATAGCCCTGTAAACGCATAGCCCAAACCAGTGATTAATGAAATTACGGGAACTTTACACATATTGGCAGCCAAAGACCCATAGATTACGGGTTTTACTGTATAGGGAAAAACTAAATCTATTTGGTTATCCTTAATTATGGATTTTAACTCCATAATTGATTTTAGATCATTTAATGGATTAAGGCCAGTACGCTGCAACTTAAATTCAATGTGAGAGGCTCCCATTTTTCTAAGTTCTATTAAGTTGTCATCTGTGTAAGCTGGGGCTGCAGTAAAAACTTGAAAACCATTACTGATTAAGCTTTTAATAAAATCACCTCTAAATCTTATAAGCGAGCCCGCAAAAGAGGCAATCAGTAGTATCTTTTTATTCTCCATCTCTTATTAGTTTTGATTGAGAAAGGTGAACTTATACCATTTTTGGAAGCAGTAATAAGACCACACTCTAAACGTGCTATCTTTTTTACTGTCCAAATGATCTTTCACTAATTTCGTAATGACTTCCACATTAAAAATTCCTTGAGATTTCAGTAACTCTGGTTCAATATAGCTTTCAAGTTCTTTTCTCAGACTTTGTCTCAACCAATCACCAGTGGGGCTACCAAATCCACTTTTTCCCTTTTCCAGGAACTCTTCAGGAAATTGATCTCTGAATGCCTCTTTTAAAATATGCTTTTTGTTCCAGCCTTTCATTAAATAGCTTTCTGGTAAAGTATTGGCGAATTCCCATAAATCTCTATTTAAAAACGGGGCTCTGCATTCCAAAGAGGTCATCATGCTTGTTCTGTCAACTTTTGCGAGCATGCCACCTTCTAGACTCAACACTTTATCCACGAGCCTAAAATCTGTTAGACTTTCGATTTTTTGTTTGTTCAAAACCTCCTTGTATTCCTGAAAAACATTGTTTTCAAAATAATCTGGAGACATGATTTCTGATAGTTGGTTGCTCGTGTTGGCCAAACTGATAATATCCCAATAAAAATCGCCATCGTAATCTATGGCATTCAATAATTTATTGATTTGAAATTTTCTACCTCGTGTGTCATCTTTGTCAACAAGATATTTAGTACTCAATCCTGAAACAGTTTTGTGTAATGCTTTAGGTATCACATTCGTGTAACCTTTGTTCATTTTACCAATGTAGTATTTGTTGTAGCCTCCAAAAACTTCATCGCCACCATCTCCTGTCAGCGCAACTGTAACGTGTTCTCTAGTTTTTTCGGACAAAAGATGTGTTGGCAACGCAGCAGTATCTGAAAAAGGTTCATCAAAATTGATTAAAATTTCGTGGATATTGTTTTTGAGGTCGTCTTCATCGATGATAAATTCGTGATGATTGCTATTAATCATTTTTGCAACCACTCTAGATTTGTCAGTCTCGTCATAGGACGCTTTTTTAAAACCTATTGAAAATGTGTCAATTTTT
>JBBSOJ010000354.1:0-2394 GCA_038259855.1 Flavobacteriales bacterium | reverse complement strand
TAAGCTTTCGGCAATAACGTCAAGAGTCAATTTTTCTATCTTCAATTCATTGGCCATGTTCAAGACAATTTGACCTTTTTGTTGTTCGACATCAATATCCCAATCATGTAAACTGGAGGTTCCAGAGATCGTAAGTTTTGAAGCCTGATTGTTGAGATTGAACTCTTGCGAGTACATGCCTTGCGTAAAGAAAACGAGCAAGAACAAAAAGCTCAATATAGTTTTGGTGCTATTTTTAAGTGTACACATCATTCGTCGTTTTAAGATTATGGTACAAAGTTGAGGTTAAAGAATAGCTTAAATTATGACCAAAGTCATGTCATTGAATAAATTTGTATAGAAGTAGAATAATAAGTGACGAGGATAGATCTTAGGAAAATCAAGCATGTAGAACTATGAACAATTTCGGCCTTTATGAATCCGGATTTAACGTGCGCTTCAAAATAATTGGACAATAAACCTCTAAGAAAAACAGTGGATCCAGAAAGCAATGAGAACACTACTATAAGCTGTAGGTTGGTCATAACAAAAGTAAAAGGATTGTTTATGACGCACAGGATCATAGGTCGTCATTGTTTGAGTTTTTGTCTGTGTTTATTCCAAAAGGAACATAAAGTGGGCAAAACTTAAAAAGACTTGTGACAAGTAGGATAACTGAAACACCTAATAATACCATGGCAAAAACACCAGTTATTATATCAGCAAAGTATAAAACAGGTGGAATAGTAGCTAATACCACTCTAATAATTCGGTCTGATAACCCCATGTTCATTTTCATAATTATCATATTTAATTACTGTAAACGTTTTGTTAGTTATAAATTAATCGCTATTCAAATGGTACTTAATTCGTCAAGATTATTTTCAACGCCTTTTCTTTAGCGGCATCACCAAACACTTCATAAGCTTTGATGATTTCGTTCAATTTAAAGTGGTGTGTAATCAATTTTTCTGGTTGGATTTTTCCAGAAGTCACTGTTTTAATCAGCATCGGAGTTGTATTGGTATTCACCAATCCCATGGTGATGGTAATATTTTTAATCCATAGATCCTGTATTTTTAGATCAACACTTTTTCCATGGACACCAATGTTTGCGACATGCCCTCCAGGACGTACAATCTGCTGACAGATATCAAACGTAGCAGGAGCACCTACCGCTTCGATAGCTACATCTACACCATCGGCGGTTTCTGCCAGTATCTTTTTCACGGCATCCTCTGTACCTGAATTAATCGTATCTGTTGCGCCCCATTTTTTGGCCAGTTTCAAACGATTTGCATCCAAATCAATCATATAAATCTTGGCGGGCGAATAAAATTGTGCTGTCAGTAAGGCAGACATCCCGATTGGTCCAGCTCCAACAATCGCAATCGTGTCACCTGGTTTTACGCAACCATTGATAACACCGATCTCATGGCCAGTTGGCAAGATGTCACTCAACATCACCAGCGCTTCATCGTCCATTCCTTTAGGAGCACCATAAAGGCTATTATCGGCATGCGGAATACGTACATACTCTGCTTGCGTGCCATTAATGAGGTTGCCTAAAATCCAGCCTCCATCTTTACAATGACTATACATTTGCTTTTTACAATACTCACAGGTACCACATGCGGTGATACACGAAATTATCACACGGTCACCTTTCTTAAAATTGCTCACGCCAGTTCCCACTTCTTCGATCACTCCAAGACCTTCATGACCTAGGGTCGTTCCTGGTTTTACTGAAGGGGTTTTGCCATGCAAGATGCCCAAATCGGTTCCGCAAATCGTGGTCTTAACGATTTTTACAATCGCATCCGTTGGTTTTTTAAGTACTGGCATTGCCACGTTCTTAAATTCTATTTTACCTGGCCCGTCATACACAAGAGCTTTTATGGTTTTGGTTGGTTGAGCAGAGGCTCCATTAGACCGTTTTTTTTTAATAGAAACAATTTTATTTGACATCTTTTCTAGAGTTTAAGTGTAACTGCTTATTAATATAATAACTTGAGTGAAGGTAGAATAAGATGAGCAAAATTAAAAAGCTCAAAAGGGGTTTGGCAATATTTTAGTAGTACTCCTAATAGTATATTTTTAATATTATGATACAAAGTTGGGTAATAAATAGAGTTTAAGAAATGATAAATATCATATCGAAGTAGGATTAATGAAATCTCTCAAATGAGGGTAATTTATATGTACTCAACTCAAATAGAAGAAAAATCACAAGAGATGGATGTTGCTTAGTTCCATAATACGTCAAATAGGGATAGCATGTATTGAGAAATTGTGTGGGGTTAGTTTACTATAGAAACTAAGACGTTAAACACATTACGGCCACAACTGTTACTGGTTTTTTTAAGAATTGATTTCTTGGAGAGATGTTTTGAAACTGCAATGTTTATGGATAAG
>JBBSOJ010000353.1:0-2412 GCA_038259855.1 Flavobacteriales bacterium | reverse complement strand
GTCTGTACGACTTTATCCAAAGGCACTTTGACATTTTTAGGGTCTGTATCTAATGCCAATTCGGCTGCGTTGATTGCTTTAATAGCTCCCATGGCGTTGCGTTCGATACAAGGGATTTGAACCAAACCACCAATAGGATCGCAGGTCATACCTAAATGATGTTCCATGGCAATTTCTGCGGCGACCAACACTTGTTCTGGTGTACCGCCAAGTAATTCTGTCAATGCACCTGCAGCCATCGCAGACGATACGCCTATTTCCGCTTGGCAGCCTCCCATAGCGGCTGAAATGGTCGCTCCTTTTTTGAAGATGCTTCCGATTTCACCTGCTACCAACAAGAATTTTTTAACATGTTCAAAATTGGCATCATGATTTTCAATGACCATATAATACATCAGTACTGACGGAATAACACCAGCACTGCCATTGGTTGGTGCGGTGACTACACGTCCCAAAGAGGCATTGACTTCGTTGACAGACAAAGCAAAACAGCTGACCCACTTTAGAATTTGTCTAAATTTTACTTCGGTGTTTCGGATGCTTTCCAGCCAAGTTTGTGGTGAATCGTAGGGTTTATCGTCTTTAAGGTTTTGATGCATATCATAAGCACGGCGACGGACATTCAATCCGCCAGGAAGATTACCTTCCGTATGGCATCCGATATACATACATTCAAGCATGGTATTCCAGATGCGCTTTAGTTCAAAATCGACGGTTTCGATATTTCGGATTGATTTTTCATTCTCCAAAACAACGCTTGAAATTGGGAGGTTTAATGTGTTGCAGTATTGCAATAATTCTGTTCCTAAAGCAATAGGATAAGGAAAAGTATTATTAAATATTTCTTTATTCCTTTTAGAATTTTTGCGTTCTTCCTTTACCACAAATCCGCCACCAATTGAGTAGAAAGTGGAGCTTTGTTTTTTACCATTGATAAGAGCGGAAAATTTTATTCCGTTGGAATGGAAGGGCAGAAATTTTCGGTTAAATATAATGTCCGCTTTAGCATCAAACGACAACGGAATTTCATTATTGAACATCAAGATGTTCGTGTTTTTGATGGAAACGATGATGATTTCAATGCTATCCGTTGGAATGGTTTCAGGGTCAGCACCACTTAATCCCAACATCACGGCGTAATCTGTGGCATGACCTTTTCCCGTTAATGATAACGAACCGTATAAGTCAACAGTGATTTTTTCGACCTTGTCAAATTTATTGCTGGCTTTTAGCTCTCTTATCCAACGTTCTGCTGCGCGCCAAGGCCCCAGAGTATGGGAGCTTGATGGCCCAACGCCGATCTTTAACATGTCAAAAACTGAAATACACTCCATTTAGATTAATTTTGATTGTAAGGGCAAATATACAAGTTTTAATGTATGCTGATTGATGACATTTGGGATTGTAAGTATGTTATGAATGTCAGGAGTTTGGCATATGTTGTAGCTATAACTTACATTCTTTTTTGTATGTTACTAAATGCTATCGACACCAGTTCCACTATTTTTTTTATTTTAAAATCTAGAGTAAGAATTTTAGCTAAAATTTAATAGTTATCCCGACAGTCGCGCATCTCAAATTTATTAATTTTGCCAAATTAATGACCTTCTTAATGATACAGGATTTAATTTATGCCATGCTTTGGAGTGTTTCCCCTTTTGGAGAGGCAAAAGTTGGTTTACCATACGCACTCTTGAATGGTGTCAATATTTATGTAGCCTTTGTGGGCTGTTTTGTAGCCAATGTCTTAGTATTTCCTATCATGAACTTTTTTCTTGATGTCATAAACCGGTATTTCGCGAGATGGTACCATTATAAAAAAGCGGCTCTTTTCGTCGCCAGGAGAGCGAAAGTCGGCGCTGGTAAAAATGTAAACAAATATGGTTTTTGGGGTTTGATATTTTTTGTGCTCATACCACTACCAGGAACTGGTGTATATGCAGGGGCTATCGCAGCCTACCTTTTCAAATTCGAACGCAAAAAGGCGTTTATGGCAAATACAATAGGCATTTTTATTTCCTGCCTTATCGTATGGGTCACCACTGTCCTGGCTATGGGCGGTTTTTAGAATAATTTTTATTTAGAATATGCATGGAGCATTTATTGTTTCACTGCTCCAATATAATAACACCTTTTATTTGTTAATAGCCTAATGAAGTGCCAATTCAGTTAACTACATTTGAGGTAAAATGACATTCATATCATATAAGCATAAATTTTAATTTCACTAATAACATCGAATTAGATTGCTAAAAAAAAGGCAATCTCAAATAAAGAGACTGCCTCAATTTTATATATTACTTTAATAACATTTATCGCTTCTCAAAAGACGTTATGCCATACATATCCATTACAACATTAATGTCGCTATGATCCATTCTTCCAAGGTTATCCGCAGGAACAACAACGACT
>JBBSOJ010000352.1:0-2424 GCA_038259855.1 Flavobacteriales bacterium | reverse complement strand
TGGTGGTGAAGGTAATGGTGGCATAATCTATCCAGAATCTCATTACGGCCGTGATGCCCTTGTTGGTGTGGCTTTGTTTTTGAGCCTGTTGGCAGAAAGGAAGATATCTACAAGTGCGCTCAGAGCCTCTTACCCAAGTTACTTTATGGGTAAGAAGAAGATCGAGTTAACAGCTGATATGGATGTGGATGGTATTTTGAAAGCGATGGAAACACGTTATCAAAATGAAAAGTTGACTACAATTGACGGCGTAAAGATAGATTTTAGCAACAGTTGGGTCCATTTGAGAAAGAGCAATACGGAGCCAATTATCAGGATTTATACCGAAGCGCCTTCACAATTAGAAGCAGATGAACTGGCCGATAAGATCATATCTGAAATTAAGGCAGTCGCAAATATTTAGTACCTTTGAATGACCATTAAAAATTGAATTCAACCCGCCGTTCAGAGGGATAAAAACACTTGAAATTTTAGTTCAAATGATTTCGACACCAACACCAAACACAAAAACAACCGAGCTAGAAAATTACTTTCAACAGTTCAGGCAACATATTATTGGGATTGATCAGGAGTTTATGACGCCTTACGGGAAGCAGAGAATCATTTATACAGATTGGACCGCATCGGGACGTTTATATAGACCCATTGAAGAGAAGTTGACGAATGAATTTGGACCTTATGTAGCCAATACCCATACGGAAACTACGGTTTCTGGAACAGCGATGACTAAGGCCTATCATAAAGCAAAACATATTATCAAGGATCATGTTAACAGCAATGCTGACGATGTGTTGATTTGTTGTGGCAGCGGAATGACAGAGGCTATCAATAAATTTCAGAGAATTTTGGGATTAAAAGTTCCAGAAAATCTTCAAAAGCACACCATAGTTCCTGATGAAATGAGACCAGTTGTTTTTATAACGCATATGGAACACCATTCTAACCAAACGTCATGGTTGGAGACAATCGCCAAAGTTGAGGTAATTCCGCCAGGTGAAGATGGATTGTTTTGTATGGCTAATTTAGAAGCGCTTCTTGAAAAACATGAGGCACGACCAATCAAAATAGCATCGGTTATTGGAGGTTCCAACGTGACAGGAATCCAGACGCCTTATCATGACATTGCCAAAGTGATGCACCAAAAT
Organism: Flavobacteriales bacterium; assembly: GCA_038259855.1. Classification (GTDB taxonomy): domain Bacteria; phylum Bacteroidota; class Bacteroidia; order Flavobacteriales; family Flavobacteriaceae; genus JBPOFM01. The sequence continues at coordinate 1,279 of JBBSOJ010000352.1, read as the reverse complement.
GGCGGCGTCTGTTTTGTGGATTTTGCATGTTCTGCGCCTTATGTAAATATTGACATGCATCCCGAAGATGAAGACAAAGCGCTGGATGCTATTTTCTTCTCGCCACACAAATTCTTGGGAGGTCCGGGAACATCAGGTGTTTTGATTTTCAACAAGAAACTCTACAAAAACATGATTCCTGACAGTCCGGGTGGCGGCACTGTGAGTTGGACCAATCCATGGGGAGAACATAAGTATATCGATAATATTGAAGATCGTGAAGATGGTGGTACACCAGGCTTTTTGCAAACCATAAAAACAGCTTTGGCCATTAAGCTCAAAGAGCAAATGGGCGTTGACAATATACTGAATCGTGAACATGAAATTATTGATTATATTTTTGGCAGTTTAAAAGACATTGAAAACCTTACTATTCTTGCAGGCCAGCATCAAAATCGATTAGGCGTCATTTCATTTTATATTGATGACTTACATTTTAATTTGGGAGTAAAGCTTTTGAATGATCGTTTTGGTATCCAAACACGTGGTGGCTGTAGCTGTGCAGGTACCTATGGGCATTTTCTATTGCATGTAGATATTGAAACGTCCCATCAATTGACGAATGAAATTTCTTTAGGAGAATTGACACGCAAACCAGGTTGGATACGGATGTCCATCCATCCTACAACTACCACGGAAGAAACGGTCTATGTATGCGAAAGTTTAAAAAAACTCGCTAAACACCATAAGGAATGGGCAACGGATTATCGGTATGTTCGAGCGACTAATGAGTTTATACATAAATCTGCTTTAGTTGAAGATAAACATGCAATTCCGGTGAATGATTGGTTTGAGCTGTAATTTTCCGAATTATTTTTTCGAAGGTTCTCTATTTTTTTTGACACCCACTGAAGCCTCGGCGTCACAAATCCTTAAAAATAAATCAATAGGTTAGAACTTAGCGCCTCAGCGTCTCTGCGAGAAAAATCAAATGATTTTAAAGATAAAAATTAGACAGATTCTAATTGGAATTTGGTATTTATCTTTTGGAATTTTAAATGAAACACTGGTCTTTTGGAGCTCCTAGAAGCTTTCAGATAACGATTCTTACAGGTACATCTATCCATTAAGACTTAGCGCTTCAGCGTCTCTGCGAGAAAAATCAATTGATTTTAAAGATAAAAATTACACAGATTCTAATTGGAATTTGGTATTTATTTTTTGGAATTTCAAATGAAACGCTGGTCCCTTAGAGCTCCCAGAAGCTTTCAGATAACGATTCTTACAGGTACATCTATCC
>JBBSOJ010000351.1:0-2456 GCA_038259855.1 Flavobacteriales bacterium | reverse complement strand
GGCAAAGACATCGAATCTAAAATAGATAGTCTTCCGAAAGTGTCTTTAGTATTGGCCAATGGCAGTACTTACGAGCAAAAAGGTACCATTGAGACCATTAACTCCCAAATAAATGCTAATACAGGTTCTGTATCTTTTAGAGCTGTTTTTGATAATCCTGCGCGTGTTTTGACCAATGGAAATAGTGGTAACATTAAAGTTCCAAAAGTATATAAGGATGCTGTGGTAGTGCCTAAATCTGCCAGCTACGAACAGCAAGGAAGTATCTATGTATATAAAGTTTCGAAAGACAGTACCGCCATTGCGGCACGAATCGCCATAGTGGCAGATATCAATAATCTGTATGTTGTTTCCGAAGGTATTGCCAAAGGAGATCAGATTGTGGCCAAAGGTGTGGCAAAGTTGCGGGGCGATACCAAAATAAAACCGATGGAAATTCCATTTGACAGCGTTGCAAAACCCATCGAAACAGTATTTAGATAACCGAAGAAGTTCAAAGCCTTATGTTAAAAACATTTATAGATAGACCCGTACTTTCAACAGTTATCTCCATCATCATTGTGATTTTAGGTGTGCTTGGTCTTACGACATTACCAATTACTCAATACCCAGATATTGCGCCTCCAACCGTAACGGTCAATGCCACCTATCCTGGAGCCAACGCAGAGACGATTCTGGAGAGTGTTATTGTGCCATTGGAAGAACAAATCAATGGTGTGGAAGGGATGACTTACATCACGTCTAGTGCCTCCAATACAGGAGCAGCCTCCATTACTGTATTCTTTGACCAAGATGTGGATCCGGATATTGCGGCCGTGAATGTTCAAAATCGAGTGTCTAGAGCCAATCCTTTATTGCCTCAAGCAGTTTTACAAACGGGTGTCACAACGCAAAAACAACAGAACAGTGCGTTGATGTACATGTCCTTTTATAGCACAAATCCTGATTACGACGATACCTTCATTCAAAATTATTTAAAAATCAATGTCATACCAGAATTGCAACGTGTGAATGGTGTAGGTGACGTCAATGTTTTTGGAGCTAAAGATTATGCGATGCGAATTTGGTTACGGCCAGAAAAAATGGCATCCTATGGATTGATTCCAACGGACGTCACGGCGGCTTTGAGCGAACAGAGTTTGGAAGCTGCGGCAGGATCTTTGGGTGAAAATGATGGCGAAGCGTTCAGTTATGTCATTAAATACGGTGGACGTTTTAAAACAGAAGCACAGTATAGTGATATTATCATAAAAGCCTTGGGTAATGGTCAATTTCTGCGATTGAATGATGTTGCAGATATCGAATTGGGTGCACAATCCTATACAGGTGGTGGCGCTACCAAAGGGAATCCTGCTGTCAATCTTGGGGTGTTTCAAACCAAAGGCTCCAACGCACGCGATATTATTTTGGAAATCGAAACGCGCCTAGAAGCAGTAAAACAAGAATTGCCTGAAGGTATTGAAATTTTTGTTCCTTATAATACGAACAGTTTCTTGAATGCATCCATTGAAAAGGTGGTGACCACGCTGGCAGAAGCATTTTTATTGGTTTTTTTGGTAGTATTTATCTTCTTGCAGGATTTTAGATCGACCTTAATTCCAGCCATTGCCGTCCCAGTTTCCATTATTGGAACCTTCTTCTTTTTAAATCTTTTCGGATACTCCATCAATTTATTGACGCTGTTTGCCTTGGTTCTGGCCATTGGTATTGTGGTGGATGATGCTATTGTGGTAGTGGAAGCCGTCCATGCCAAGATTGATGAAGGAGAATCAGATCCTAAAAAGGCTACTGTAGAAGCCATGCACGATATTTCTGGCGCTATTATTTCCATTACATTGGTCATGGCTGCGGTATTTATCCCCGTGACGTTCATCCAAGGTCCGACGGGGGTTTTCTATGAACAATTTGGAATTACGCTGATTGTAGCGATTATCATTTCTGCCATTAATGCATTGACTTTAAGTCCCGCTTTATGTGCCTTATTTTTAAAAGGGCATGATGAAAAAAACAACGGAAAAAAGAAAGGATATCTTGGACGGTTTTTCGCAGCCTTCAACCGTGGTTTTGATGCCACAGTAAAAAAATATGGAAAATCAGTGCACTTTTTATACCGAAACAAATGGATTACGGTGGTTATATTGCTGTTGTCTGTCGGTGGTATTTGGTGGTCCTCATCCGTTCTAAAAACAGGATTTGTTCCCGATGAAGATCGAGGGATTATATTTTTAAATGTTGAATTACCGGCTGGCTCTTCGATTGATAGAACCCATCAAGTGAATTCTGAATTGTACAAGAAACTAGAACAAATCCCTGGGATCAAGGGCGGTTCTGTGATTGAAGGTAGAAGTTTTTTAGGGGGCGATGGTAGTAATAATGGTCTTGGATTTATCCGATTGGATGATTGGGATGAGCGTGAAGCCGATTCTTTATCAGTCGAAAGTATTACGGCTAAAATG
>JBBSOJ010000350.1:0-2516 GCA_038259855.1 Flavobacteriales bacterium | reverse complement strand
TGAAAGTTAAATCCTCCAGTCACGGCATCCACGTTAATGACTTCTCCTGCAAAATAAAGATGTGGATGTAACTTACTTTCAAAGGTTTTGAAGTTTATTTCTTTTAGTTCCACACCACCGGCCGTAACAAATTCTTCCTTGAAGGTGCTTTTTCCATTTACTTTAAAAACAGCTTGGGTTAATTGCGATGCTAAATCTTCTAATTGTTGCCTATCTATATCGCCCCAACGGGTAACTTCAACCATGTTGGAGGCCAAAACAAGTTTTTGCCAAAGTCGTTTTGGCAATTCAAATTGCGCTGATTTATAAACTGTCTTTTTAGCCAATTCTAATTTCAATTCTTTTAATAGATCCAGACAATCGTCAAACGATGTGCGTATAAAATTAACTTCAATTTCAAATTGATAATTTTTTCTGGCAAGTTCTACGGCGCCAAACGCGGAAAGTTTTAAGATTGCCGGAGCACTCATACCTACGTGGGTTATCAAAAGTGGGCCTTCACTCCATAAATTGGTACCTATAACCCTGACCTCAACATGCAGAGCAACAACACCAGGTATGTCTAGAATTCGTTCATCTTTAATGTCAAACGTGAATAGGGACGGCACTGGATCACTGATGGTATGACCCAGATTTTTTAGAAGCTGCCAAATTTTAGGATTACTCCCTGTAGAGATCACAAGTTTCTTACAAGAGAATTGTTCTGATGTTGTTTCTATTTCAAAACCTTCCGTTTTTTTAATAATGCTTTTAACGGCATGATTATAAAAAACAGATACTTGATGCTTTTTGGCTTCATCCAAAAAGCAATCAACGATTGTTTTGGATGAATTTGAAATCGGAAACATGCGACCATCGTCTTCTATTTTTAGTTCCACACCGCGACTTTCGAACCATTCAATAGTATCGCCAGTCATAAATTGATGAAATGGCCCCAGTAATTCCTTTTCCCCGCGAGGGTAATTCAAAATCAATTCAGATGGAATAAATTCAGCATGGGTTACATTGCAACGACCACCGCCAGAGATCTTGACTTTTTGCAAACCTTCCTTGCCTCGTTCTAAAATGGCGACCGTGAGATTGGGATGTTGTTCTGCAATATTGATAGCCGCGAAAAATCCTGCCGCACCACCTCCAACAATAACAATATCCTTTTCGATCATATTCTATTTGGGAAATCAGAAATGATGCCATCTACACCGTACGACATGATCCGTTTTATTGGTCTTAAATTATTGGCTCCATAAGTAAAAACCTTAAAGTCCTGTTTCAAGTTTTCTACAATCTCTTCTGTGAGCATTGTATAATCTGGATGAATCGAAACCGCATTGATGGATTTGGCAAAAGCAACGGCTTCGTCAAGATTTGTATCTACAAGAACTCCTAATGGAATTTTTGGATTTTTATCATGCACCGTTTGCAATAATCCTCTTTGAAAACTAGATACGATGATATTTTTGTAGTCCCACCCTTTTTTGTCGATAAAAAATGTAATCATGCGACTCGCTTCCTCCGCGGTGTCATGGCCTTTCAATTCAATATTCAAAAGACATTTGTTATTTATAAACGTAAGTACTTCTGAAAGTGTTGGAATTTGGCAGTGTCCTTTTACGATGAATTCCTTTAATTCTTTGAGCGTGTGTTTAGAAACCTCTCCAGTGCCATTTGTCATTCTATCGAGTGTGTAATCATGGATCACCACCAACTGACCAGAAGCACACCTATGAACGTCAATCTCTACCCCATCGACACCCAACTCAAACGCTTTCTTAATCGATTCGATGGTATTTTCCGATGCGTGACCTTTTACCCCTCGATGTCCTATCTTTAACATGATGCTCTTTAGTTTTTAAATTAATATTTAGGTCTCATCAACCCTTCTTGTGCCACTGATGCTATCAAAGTACCATCTCGAGAAAATATATTTCCTTCAGCAAAACCTCGAGCACGGGATGCATTAGGTGATTCTATGGCATATAACATCCAATCGTCAAAATCGAAATCCCTGAAATACCACATTGAATGATCTAAACTTGCCGTTTGTGTATTGCCCCAATGGGCTTTACTGGCATGGCGATTCATGGCCGCTACCAGAATATTATAATCTGAAATATAGGTCAGAATCTGCTGTCTCATTGATAGATCCAGATTTTTGGTATCACCGGTTATTTTGAACCACACATTTGTAAAAGGCGGCAGATCTTCTTTATTGAAAGGATTGACCACTTCAATAGGTTTAAATTCCAAAGGGCGGTCTATTTCCATAAATCCCCGAGTACGAGGTGGGATTGCCTCTCCAAATTGGGTCAGCATATCTGACCAACTTAAAAGATCTTCTGGCTGCTTCAAGTGTTTAGGCATATCAATTTGATGTTCATGGCCTTCTTCTTCCTTATGAAATGAAGCAGATAATATAAATATAGTTGTGTCCTCTTGATGCGCCGTCACTCGTCTCACTGAAAAACTGCCACCGTCCCGAACGACACTTACATTGTATGTAATTGGTATATCCAAAT
>JBBSOJ010000349.1:0-2560 GCA_038259855.1 Flavobacteriales bacterium | reverse complement strand
TTTTTCCGAGCAACCAAATGGATTCGAGAGAATTTGCCTTATGCCAATGTTTCGGGCGGCGTCAGTAATGTGTCATTTTCATTTAGAGGTAACGATACGGTTAGAGAAGCCATGCATGCTTCGTTTTTATACCATGCCATTCAGCACGGTATGAACATCGGGATTGTCAATCCTGCGATGTTGGAGGTTTATGATGAGGTCAACAAGGAACTGATGCAATTGGTTGAGGATGTTCTATTCGATAGAAAAGACGATGCAACCGAGCGCTTGTTGGACTATGCCGAAACAGTCAAAGACACCAAAAAGGAGGTTGATATCGCTGTTCAAGAATGGCGAAATGAACCGCTTCAAGATAGAATAACGCATGCCTTGGTCAAAGGAATCGATGCGTTTATTATTGACGATGTAGAAGAAGCACGACTTGAGTCAGAGCGCCCAATTCACGTAATTGAAGGCCATTTGATGATTGGCATGAACGTCGTGGGAGATTTATTTGGCAGTGGAAAAATGTTTTTACCACAGGTCGTAAAATCGGCCCGCGTGATGAAAAAAGCTGTAGCCTATCTGCAACCGTTCATCGAAGCAGAAAAAGACGGTAAGCAAGAGTTTGCAGGAAAAATTCTAATGGCGACTGTCAAAGGCGATGTGCACGACATTGGTAAGAATATCGTCAGCGTTGTTTTGGGCTGCAATAATTATGAAATTGTCGATTTGGGTGTGATGGTGCCACCAGAAAAAATTATTGAAACCGCCATTAGAGAACAGGTTGATATTATTGGGTTGAGCGGATTGATAACACCCTCTTTAGACGAAATGGTCTATATATCAAAGGAAATGGAAAAGAAAAACTTGAACATTCCTTTGATCATCGGTGGGGCAACGACGTCTCGAGCGCATACTGTGGTTAAAATTGCGCCGCACTACAATCATACGGTTGTTCATATCAATGATGCGTCAAGAGCGGTGACCGTAGTGGGAAATCTGTTAAAAAAAGACAACGCTCTTTATAAAGGTCAAATTAGGGATGAGTATGATAAATTTAGAGTAAAGTTTTTAAATCGTACCAAAGAAAAAGAATACGTTACGATTGAAGAGGCTCGAAACAATAAACTGAAAATTGATTGGCAAACGTCTCAAATAAGCAAACCAACGCAGTTGGGGATTCAGGTTATTGAAGATTTGGATTTAAAGAAACTTGAAGATTATATCGATTGGAGTCCTTTTTTTAGAAGCTGGGATTTGCATGGCCGCTATCCAGATATATTAACCGACGATGTGGTTGGTGAGCAGGCGACCGAATTATTTGCAGATGCAAAAGTGTTGTTAAAGCGAATTTTCGACGAAAAATTATTGACAGCTAAAGGCATTTTTGGACTTTTCCGGGCCAATTCGGTGAATGATGATGATATCGAAATCAATACTGCTGACATCTCTAACATTTCATCTTCGAAAGATATAGGCTTAGTTGAGGACTCAATACAATTTTTAACCCTGCGTCAACAATCCAAAAAAAGAGAGGGTGTTCCTAATATAGCCTTGGCAGATTTCATCGCCCCAAAAGATTCAGGAATACAAGATTATCTGGGTGTATTTTGTGTGTCCACCGGATTCGGAACGGATGTGTTGGCGAAAGAATTCGAAAACAATCTTGATGATTATAATGCTATCATGATTAAGGCATTGGCAGATCGACTGGCAGAGGCGTTTGCGGAATATTTACACAGGGAAGTCCGTACAGAATCTTGGGGTTATGCTAAAGATGAGCAGCTGTCAAATGAAGAATTGATAAAGGAAACGTATAAAGGAATTCGGCCGGCTCCCGGATATCCTGCCTGTCCCGATCATCTCGAAAAGCCTACTATTTGGAAGCTATTAAAGGTAAAGGAAACCATTGGAGTGGCGCTTACCGAAAGCTTGGCAATGTGGCCAGCGGCAAGCGTTAGTGGGTATTACTTTGCAAATCCGGAAGCTAGGTATTTTGGACTTGGCAAAATTGAAGAAGATCAATTGAAGGAGTATGCAAAACGAAGAGGATTCACCGAAGAAGAAGCCAGAAAATGGCTGAATCCCAACTTGGCATAGTACCATGGCAGTCAGGAAATAATTAAAATGATAACTCATTAAAGGTCTTCATCTTGTAGCAAACAATAAGGTGGTAAAAAATAGACATTGAACTTCAGTTTTTTGTTCAATTCATAGAATTCATTTCTTTTTGCTCCAATACAGAATGACCTATACCAATGATACAAGCGAGTAAAAGCATATGAAAGTAACTGAACATATCGAAAATTCAAAAGGGACAACGCAATTTAGTTTTGAGATTCTGCCTCCTTTAAAAGGGCAACACATTAAATCAATTTTTGACAATATTGATCCGTTGATGGAATTTAAGCCGCCATTTATAGACGTGACATATCATAGGGAGGAATACGTTTTTAAAGAGCAAGAGAATGGACTTTTGAAACGACAGATTGTTAAAAAACGTCCAGGGACGGTGGGGATTTGTGCCGCCATTCAAAATAAATATAAAGTGGATGCTATACCTCATATTTTGTGCGGT
>JBBSOJ010000348.1:0-2560 GCA_038259855.1 Flavobacteriales bacterium | reverse complement strand
AGTTTCCGGGACGCCACTGGAAAACATCAGTCAGCAGCGTTACAACGTTCCAAACTTCTATACCAAAGTGAATTTATTGAATCACCTCTTAAGTGATAAAGAGACTTACAATAGAGTGTTGATCTTTGTGGCCTATAAAAAAATGGCCGATTTACTGTTCGAGAAGTTGGACGAGCATTTTAAGGAGGAATTGTGCATCATTCATTCCAATAAAACACAGAATTATCGTTTAAGAAGCATTGAACAGTTCCGGGAAGGTACCAATCGCATTTTGGTAGCAACCGACGTCATGGCCCGGGGACTGGATATAGATAATGTCAGCCATGTCATTAATTTTGATACACCACATTACCCGGAAAACTATATGCACCGCATTGGAAGAACAGGCCGTGCAGAACGAACTGGTGAAGCCTTATTATTCTCTACCGAATCTGAACAAGAGTATATTGAAAAAATTGAAGGTTTGATGCAAATGACAATTCCGAAACTTGAATTGCCTGACAGTGTTGAAGTTTCAACCGATTTGATTGAAGAAGAACGGCCTCAAATCAAAGAACGGAACAATCCCATAAAACGCAAAAAGAAAGCCATTGGCGATTCGTTTCACGAAAAAAAAGACAAGAACAAAAAAGAAAACAAAGGTGGCTCTTATCGAGAGAAAATTGCTGCTAAATACAAAAAGCCCAAAACCAGAGGTGACAAGAATTACAACAAAAGAAACAAAAAAAAATAACACATTGTTTGCTCAACTCTCAATAGCGTTCCAAGCTTATATCAATCTTCACATCCTTATGATTTACAAATTTCCCCTCGCGTTATTCATAGCTTTATTCATACTAACCACATCAACCCTTAATGCAACACCACGATGGGGACAAACTGGCCATCGCGTGGTTGGGGAAATTGCAGAAGAGCATCTGACAAAAAAAACCAAAAAGAAACTTGCCGAATTATTGAACCATAGATCCTTGGCCTTTTCATCAACTTTCGCAGATGAAATCAAGGCAGACGACCGTTATGATTCATTTTCAACATGGCACTACGTTAATATGCCTTTTGACGTGACTTATGAGCAGTCAACAAAAAACCCCATGGGAAACTTGGTTACCGGAATCGAGTATTGCAAAATAATCATTCAAGATGACACATCCTCAATTGAAGACAAGGCATTCTATCTTAAATTTCTGATCCATCTCATCGGCGATTTACACCAACCCATGCATATTGGTCAAGAGGAAGATCGTGGCGGAAACAACATCAAATTGCAGTGGTTTAAAAAGGATACGAACCTTCATTCTGTTTGGGACAGTAAGATGATCGATGACTACGGGATGAGTTATACCGAATTAGCGGATGACATGCCTTATTTATCTAAAAACGACATCAAGGATATCCAAAAAGGCACAGTGATCGAATGGGTGAATGAAACCCAACAAATCACAAAAAAAGTGTATGCTTCAGCAAAAAATGGTGACAATTTACGTTACGAATATACTTATGCTTATTTTGATACCGTTATGGCCCAACTTCAAAAGGGCGGCTTACGACTGGCAGAAGTTTTGAATGGGCTGTTTTAACTGTCATTAAATTCAAAATCAACACATAAGATTTGGTACTCCGACAACCTTATTAAAAGGCTGCCGTAAACCGATCAAAGAAATAAGTTACTTTTTAGAACTAAGTGACCAACGAAGCACAAGAATTCCTAATCGCGCTAAGACAAAAGTCAAAAGGCCAAACACGGCTGTTAATAACGATACTTTTATTCCACCCGCAAAAATTGCAGGATTGGGATCGCCCAATGCCTCAACTGAATCGAACGCGGTTATCAAACCAATTACAGAGCCAAAAAAACCAATGACCAAACCCAAAAGGCTGCTGTCAGTTGCAAGACGGATCATTTTAGCGCTTTGTTCATTGTCTTTCTTCACTAAACTGAATCCCTTTATTAAAAAGTAGAGCGACACTATAAAACAAATCAAAATAAGGGACATTATAATGGGACCGCCCTCATTAAAACGATCCACAAATGGATTAAGGACAATTAGATAACTTGAACATACGACTGCTAATTTCATGATTGATGATTTAATGATTAAACTTATGTCAAATTTATGATACAATTTGAGTCCTAATTTTAAAATGCGGTGGATGACCAATTTAGAATCTGTTTTAACCCTATGTTGAAACCCCTACTAAATCTGTCATTCGTCTATAAACTCTCAATTTACCTTAAAAATAGAGTATCATTGTAAAGCTTTTGCAACCAGATGCTTGACAGAACATTCATACTTCACAAAATAGGACATCTCTTACTGCATCTTTTATTTTGGTGTTTAGTACTATTGTTTTTTACCTATTTTTTTGGCGCTGGAAGCAAAAACTATACTAATACCTTACTGTTTTCGCTCTTCTTGATGCCAATAACCATAGCAACCACCTATGTATCGATCTATAAATTAATTCCCGATTATTTAGTTACAAAACGGTATTGGTTATTTGGACTTTACAGCCTATATACCTTGGTGATTTCTGCCTATTTAATCATGGTCTCCATATT
>JBBSOJ010000347.1:0-2589 GCA_038259855.1 Flavobacteriales bacterium | reverse complement strand
GCCATCGTCAGAAACTGGACTAGGTGCGTCGTCGCTATAGTCCATTTCAAAAATCAAATCGTTGTTAGAGTTGAGAATTTGAAGCACTTCGCCACCATTTCCGAGTGCATTGGAAATACCTTGTGGCATATCTAAAAACGTCACGCCGTAAAAAGTATCGGCCGAGGTTTTGTCTGTTGCCAATAAAATAATCTCATCGATTGCCAATGTGAGTTCTGGAAATGTAAACACAAAGTTGCTTTCATCCTTTACTTTAATACCACCAATTCTAATAGTGCTACCACTAGTGTTGTAGATTTCCAAAAACTCCAACGCATTGGAATTATCAGAAGGTGCATTGTACATGATTTCGGTAATGATCAAGCCTAATGTAGCCGTGTTGAAATACAAAGCTTCACTCATATATGGAGGATTTTGAACATTCGCAGATACATCTTCCATATTACTAACTGTCACTGTGTAGGCAATTCCATTCTCAAAACCTGCATGTGTCACAGTAGCTGTTGAAGTAGCTACATTGTAAGTAACTGACGAAATTGTCAAATTTGGATTGAACACATAATTAGCGAGGTCTTCGGCCGTTGCAGTCGTAATCTCTTCTGTAAAAATCACGTTTAAGGTCGTTTGACTTGTCACGAGGACATTCGCAACCGAAGGCAATGTAGAATCTATGGTAGAAATTATAAAAGCAGTCGTATCAAACGGCACATCGGGAGTGATGCCGTCATTGTGGTCATCATTTCCAGTATCTTGAAGGTCATAGTTAGACATTTCGTTCAATTGTGCTAAATAGCCATTACCTGCTAAACCAGTTCGCGTCCCATTATATTGAGCGATATCAACACCATCAGGACTATAGGTGATGGCAGTTGAGCCGTTGACCAATCCTGTTCCGTCTAAACTTCCAAAAGCGTTGGATGCATTTGCAACGGCAGCAATGAAGGTTGTGGGAATTCTTGGACCTGTTCCTAAAAAAGCAAAAATCGCTTCTGAGCCAGTTGAAATTCCTCCAGGGGTTCCAACGATGGTTCCCACGGAAACGACAGGCGTGGCGCTTATCGTGTAAAATGTAATAACCGTTCCTTCGGTAATTACAGAAGCGCCAGTTTCCCAAGAGAAATCATTTTCATCGGTTCCAAATGCGGTGCCATTCCATTCAGAATCAGAAAAATAAATCGTTGTGTTTGCAGGAATGTCCACAAAAGTGACCAATGCAAAATCATCGTCACCGTCAGCATTAAAGGCGATGAATGCCATATCACCAGTTGAAATTTGTGCGCTTAAAAAATTGATCATTAGCAAGGATGCTAATAGTAAAAGTTTCTTCATGATTTATTTATTTTTAAGTTTTCACGAAGTTATTATCTAATTAAACTACTAAAATTTTTTAAAGATTATCAATCATATAGTCCATATTATGAAACGGTTATCAAAATATTAAATGATAACATTTAAGAAAGATTCAGTTAAACCACAGGTAACATTTTTATAATCTGTCATCATGTCATATTTTTTGTCATGGCATAAAGATTGACATATACAAATCGTAATTAAGATTAATAGTCAACATAAAACACATATAACATGAGTAAAATAATTGGAATCGATTTAGGAACAACCAACTCTTGCGTTTCGGTAATGGAAGGTAACGAGCCAGTTGTAATCCCAAATGCAGAAGGTAAAAGAACCACACCATCTGTCATTGCGTTCGTAGAAGGCGGTGAAATTAAAGTTGGTGACCCAGCAAAACGTCAAGCAGTAACGAACCCGACAAAAACGGTTTATTCGATCAAACGTTTTATGGGAAACAAATATTCTGAATCTAAAAAAGAAGCAGAACGTGTACCCTATAAAGTAGTGAAAGGCGATAACGATACACCACGTGTGGATATCGATGGTCGTATGTACACTGCACAAGAATTGTCAGCAATGATTCTTCAGAAAATGAAGAAAACTGCTGAAGACTATTTGGGAACTACGGTTACTGAAGCGGTTATTACTGTTCCAGCATATTTTAATGACTCCCAACGTCAAGCAACCAAAGAAGCAGGTGAGATTGCAGGATTGAAAGTTCGTCGTATTATCAACGAACCAACAGCGGCCGCCTTGGCTTACGGAATGGACAAAAAAGGAACAGACCAAAAAATCGTTGTATTTGATTTTGGTGGAGGTACACATGACGTTTCTATCCTTGAATTAGGTGATGGTGTTTTTGAAGTATTGTCAACAGATGGCGATACCCATTTAGGTGGTGATGATGTTGACCAAAAAATCATTGATTGGTTGGCTGATGAATTCAAATCTGAAGAAGATATAGATTTGCGTAAAGACCCAATGGCTTTGCAACGTTTGAAAGAAGCTGCTGAAAAAGCGAAAATTGAATTATCATCGTCTGCGCAGACAGAAATCAACTTGCCTTACGTTACAGCAACGGCGAGCGGACCAAAACACTTGGTACGTAGCTTAACAAGATCAAAATTCGAGCAATTGATTGATGATTTGGTAAAACGAACAATTGAACCATGTCAAACAGCATTGAAAGCTGCTGGTTTATCAAAAAGCGATATTGATGAAATCATTTTAGTTGGT
>JBBSOJ010000346.1:0-2629 GCA_038259855.1 Flavobacteriales bacterium | reverse complement strand
TGTTTTGCTAAAGCCTTCAAACTGGGTTGGATTGATTTCTTTTAAAGCAAGCAGCTCAACTAAATCTTTAACATTGGTCATGGCATAATTTTTTTTTAAGCTTATTAAAGGTATTTAAATGACAATGAAATCTGAATCTATCCTGACTTTTAAATCGTATAATCTGATTGATTGAGCGTTTTCAATTTATTCATTTGATGGTTGATAATTGATAGATCAGCTTCATTTTTTTGATGTGCAATGGCGTCTTGATACAAGGTGCTAATTTCCTTTACAATTGTTTTTTTATAAATCTGATCAGAAACATCCGCATGATCCAACAAATAATCGAGCATCATGAATAATTTTTGCACCACGATAATATCATGCTTACAGTAGGTCCGTAAGGCAGCCATTACATTGTACATCAATACTTCAAAACTTACCGTTTTTATACTAACGATGGCATTGTCATCGTTATCCTCATCATCAAACAAATAACTACTATCCCTTTTTTTCATGCGGAGCGCAAACAATTCTGTCATATAATCAATAGCGTTGATTGCTGTACCAGGATCGTTGATACCGGGAGACATGGCTTTCACGGCTATTTCGGTAATTTGCTTAAAGGCCAGAACGTAATTTTCAGTAACAATTTCATTTTGAGAAAAATTAAAATAACCCAAAACCTCAATAACATCGTCTTCAACTAATTCAGCGCCAGAGTATCTAAACAATGGGAGGTTTTTTAAAATATAGGTGCCCTTAATTTGTATAATTTCAATTTGAACCTCTTTTTCCCTGGCAAAACTGGTCAATGATTTAAGGCTGTTATCTTGAAAATAGCCTGATTCGTTAGAATTTACGACTTTCCAACCCGAAGTATCTGGAAATTTGGCCTCGTATGATTTTTCATTTTCAATCAAACTGCTCAATCTATCATGAGCATTATTAAAGATCTTATCCATAATAGTCCCAACCTGTATTTGCTGTGATATGGAATGGATAAAATAAATAAATGCCCCTAAACACAAGGTCATAAAAATGATGGCCAATAACACCGAAAATCCTGGAAGTTGGTACTTATTGCCATGGGGTGTTATGGACACTAAAGTAAAGATACAGTACAACAGTGAGGAATTATAAATTCCTAAAATAATTTGATGTCTTCTGTTGGAAATCAAGCCTGGTAGTATCCGCGGTGAAAAATTGCTGGACGCCTGATTGAGCAAAATCATCACCAATGAAAAACTAAACACCATGATTGATATCAACCCTCCAATAAAGGTGGTCAAAAGGCTTCTTGCAGTTTCTGTATTATTAATGACCAACACCGGAGCATTTTCAATCAAATAGGCAGAAACGCCCAAACTTTCTAAATAATACATAAAGAAGGCAAATAACAAGCCAATCAAGCTGATCAAGGTGGGATAGAATGCAATATTGCTCTCTAATTTGATAATGTATTCAAGGATACTATAAAATTGCTTTTTCATATATTAGTTCTTAATTGGCAAAGGTGTCATTAAAAATTGAATCCTAAGGCAAATGAAAATCGTGATCCGTCTTCTCCAGTAAACAGATTGAATGTTCCTGAGAGTGTTTTGGCTGCAGTAATCCTCACACCGCCTCCATAATCATTATGCCATTTATCAGAAAAATCTCCCCGTTGCCAAACACGTCCAAGATCTCCTCCTCCAAAAACAGTAATTTGAAACGGTAACAATCGTGTTCTGATTGAAGGAAAACTATAACGTAGGTCAGCGCTTGTCACCAATGAATTTCTTCCTGTAAAACGTTCGGCCCTATAACCTCTCAATCCTGAATCGGCTCCAATATTTGCAGCCTGATAGAATAAAAAGTCGTTTCCAAAACGGAATTGCGCACGTACATCAGTTTTAAGGACCAAGGTTTTATCTTTTGTCAGGGCATTGTAAAACCCTAAATCAGAATTGACATACCCATAAACGTTGTCAGCATCCTGCAGATTGGTCCTAGCGCCTACATCCAAATTGAAAGACATGCCCTTGGTGGGATTCATCTTATTATCAGCACTTAAATAGTCATATTGTGCTTCCAGCGCTCCAAAATATTTCCGCTCATAAAACGCTTCATTACTCTCTGGTTGGAATGTGGTAATAAATCGATCTGGTGAAGCCTCCAATTGAATGCCATCAAATATGGCCCTAAACCCATAATCACTGCCAAATGCTGAACGTTTAACTATCCCAATGTGCCCACTATGCATACTTTTTCGGACGCGATTAAAGTTGTAATTATCAGCGTCATAAGCCGTTTCATTGCCATAACCGAAAAAGTTATTGGTATAAGACTGATTGGTATAGGTGCCGCCAACATTCAAATTCCAATCGAGAAAAAAATTGGCAAATTCACCTTCATAATCCAATTTAAAACCGCTGGTATCAAAAGCATATTGGGCATCAAAGGCATGCTGTTGAGAAAATGGATTGCGCTGAAATCCGTTAATTGTATACACCACTGAAGCGCCCAATACTATCCCGTCATCTGGATTGAAACTCAAATTGGGCGTCAATACTGTAAATTCCGTTCGGTTTTTTTCAAAATTAAAGACATTCAAATTGTAGACATCTGTAAATTTTACTTGTGCTCCGTTTTTTGAAAGCACTGT
>JBBSOJ010000345.1:0-2659 GCA_038259855.1 Flavobacteriales bacterium | reverse complement strand
TCCAATCCAATATCTTGCAAGAACATTTGACGCTCTTCATAATCGTCCAATTCATTGATATCAGCTTCTGTACCCACTGCCAAAACCAGAATTTCGGCATTTTCATCCTTAACGGCTTCTTTTACTTTATCAACATACGCATTACCGGTTGCTGCAGATCCTTCATCTACATTGCAAATATACATGACGGGCTTATCAGTAATAAATTGGGCTGGTTGTACAAACTCTTCATAATCTTCTTTGGAAAACTCTAAAGCTCTTACTGAAATGCCAGCATCCAAAGCTGCCTTGATCTTTAATAGAATCGCTTCTTCCTTTTGGGCCTCTTTATTACCTGTCTTGGCAGCGCGCTTTACTTTTTCTAGTTTTTTCTCAACTGTTTCGAGATCCTTCAACTGAAGTTCCATGTCTATGGTTTCTTTATCTCTGATGGGATTTACATTACCATCCACATGAACAATATTGTCATCGTCAAAACAACGCAACACGTGCAAAATAGCATCGGTTTCACGGATATTGGCCAAGAACTGATTGCCTAGTCCTTCCCCTTTACTCGCTCCCTTCACCAAACCTGCGATGTCAACAATTTCTACTGTAGCTGGCTGTACTCGTAATGGTTTGACCAAATCTTCAAGTCGATTCAATCTCGAATCTGGCACATTTACAATACCGATATTAGGTTCAATGGTACAAAATGGAAAATTTGCGCTTTGAGCCTTTGCATTCGATAAGCAATTGAACAAGGTCGATTTTCCTACGTTTGGTAATCCTACAATTCCAGCTTTCATATTTTTTTAGATGTTAGACGCTAGACATTAGATTCTAGACCACTTTTTTGCGAGTGCAAATTTAAGGATTTATCTGAATTATTCGCATGAAAAAATCCCAAGGATTGCTCGGGATTCATTCTTAAATTATATTTGCTCTTATTTATTAACCTTCAGGGTGCATAAAGCGTTGTTTTCCTAATAGCACCTCTTCCGATTCCACGTGCTCATCATCAGGAACACAGCAATCCACTGGACACACTGCTGCACATTGTGGTTCATCATGGAATCCTTTGCATTCTGTACATTTATCAGGAACTATATAATAAATTTCATCACTAACAGGCTCCTGGGCTTCATTCGCTTCCACTTGCTTGCCGTTGGGCAAAACCACAGTTCCTTTTAAACTGGTTCCATCTTTATATCTCCAATCATCAGCACCTTCGTAAATTGCTGTGTTTGGGCATTCTGGCTCACACGCACCACAATTTATACATTCGTCTGTTATAATAATTGCCATAGCATTTTCTTTTTCTAACTTTGCGCAAAAATAAAGCCAAAACCATTCATAACCAAATACAGAATGCATTTACAACAAAGAATTAACGCTTTTGTAAAATTAGGAACTTTTTTAAGTCAATATATAGATTCTACTTCAGAAACCTCCCAAAAAGATGTGCTGGACGATTCAAGATTGAATGACTTTAATGCTCAAATTGAGTTGGCATATCAGCATAATAAATGGTTTACGAAGGAGAATATTGTTTACGCTTTAAAGGGATGGTCTGAACAATTGACGGAAAGCAACATTACACAATGGGTATCCAAGTATCACTTCAATGATATAGATCCGAAGAACGTTGCCATTATTATGGCGGGAAATATTCCCCTGGTTGGTTTTCATGATTTTTTGAGTGTTTTAATGGCTGGCCATAATGTGTTGGTCAAACAATCTTCTAATGACAAACATCTTTTGCCGTTCTTAGCAAGTCACTTAGAGCATATTGAACCTGAATTTACAGGCAAAATTGAATTTACTGAAGGGACACTCTCTCATTTTGATGCAGTTATTGCTACTGGCAGTAATAACACGGCGCGTTATTTCGAGTACTATTTTAAGAACAAACCATCGATCATTCGAAAGAATAGAAATTCGGTCGCAGCATTGACTGGTGAGGAAACACATGAGCAATTGCTTGAGCTTTCTGAAGACATTTTTAGATATTATGGTTTAGGCTGTAGGAACGTTTCAAAATTGTTCGTACCTAAAGGATATGATTTTGAGAAATTTTTCAATGCTATCTTCCATTGGAAAGACATCATTCACCAGCATAAATATGCCAATAATTATGATTATAATAAGGCTGTCTATCTTATGAGTGAATTTGATTTGTTGGACAACGGTTTTTTAATGATCAAGGAGGATGAAAGCTATGGCTCCCCAATTGCCACGTTGTTCTACGATTATTATGATTCTATTTCTGAATTGGAAACTAAATTAAAGTCAAATGCCGATAGCATACAATGCGTCGTGTCCCAGGGTCTTTTCCCCAATGACATTCAGTTCGGGCAAACACAACAACCAGAGCTTTGGGATTATGCAGATAATGTGGATACTATAACGTTTTTGTCAACAATATAGTTGATAAATTATCATATTCATAACATAAGTTTATACGGAATTTAGCACCTTTGTAACTGTTCAAAACCGAATTTAAAATAGAGAGTTCCAAAAAATTGGTACTGACAAAATACAAAATGATGAAAAAACATAATTTTAGTGCTGGCCCAAGTATCTTACCACAAGAAGTAATGAAAAAGGCTTCAGAAGCGGTCATTGATTTTAATAATGATGGTTTATCCATATTAGAAATTTCCCATCGAAGTAAAGC
>JBBSOJ010000344.1:0-2706 GCA_038259855.1 Flavobacteriales bacterium | reverse complement strand
TTTTTGTTGTTGAACTATTTATTTAAAGAGATGAAAAACCTTACTAAAAATTTCAAATACGTCGATTATCTGTGGGATAATGAAAAAGCCGAAAAACTAAAAGATGACCAAGTGGCACTTTTTCTATACCGTTCCAATATATTGGGAGCTGATTTGAGAATCACCAATTACGGTGGAGGAAATACAAGTTGTAAAACCACAGAAAAAGATCCATTAACGAATGAAGATGTTGAGGTCATGTGGATTAAAGGCTCTGGAGGCGATATAGGAACTTTAGACCGGTCGGGAATTGCTGGGTTATATACTAGTAGATTGCGTGATTTGAAAAAAGTATATGAAGGACTTGAAGATGAAGACCGAATGGTGGGGCTATTTGATCATTGTATTTATGATTTAGACAGTAAAGCACCATCAATTGATACGCCACTTCACGGTTTATTGCCTTTTGCTCATATTGATCATTTGCATCCTGATGCATTGATTGCGGTTGCAGCAGCAAAAGACAGTGAAAAGGTAACCAAAGAAATTTGGGGAGATACAATGGGCTGGGTGCCTTGGCAGCGTCCTGGTTTTGATTTGGGTTTGCAATTGGAAAAATGTTTAGCAGATAACCCAGGGATTAGAGGGATTGTTTTAGGAAGTCACGGACTTTTTACCTGGGGTGACACATCATATGAGTGCTATATAAATAGTTTGGAAGTCATAGAAAAAGCTTCGGAATACATTGAGAATAAAGTCAAGGACAAAGGCAGTGTTTTCGGCGGACAGAAAATTGAAAGTTTACCAAAAGAAGAGCGTTTGGATAAAGCGGCGCAACTCATGCCTTTATTAAGAGGTTTGTGTTCTTCAGAAAATAGAATGATTGGTCATTTCTCTGATAGTGATGCCGTCATGCAATACATTAATAGCAATGATCTGGAACGTTTGGCACCTATGGGTACCTCATGTCCAGATCATTTTTTGAGAACAAAAATCCAACCTTTGATTTTATCTTTGGATACTAAGGAAGATTTAAGCGATTCAGAAGCCATACTTAAAAAATTGCAGCCGTCATTTGAGGCTTACCGAAAAGAATACGAAAACTATTATAACACTTGCAAGCGCGAGAATAGCCCTGCAATGCGTGATCCAAATCCTGTAATTATTATTTATCCAGGTGTTGGGATGTTCAGTTTTGCAAAAAACAAACAGACCACGCGGGTTGCCAATGAGTTTTATGTCAATGCCATAAACGTAATGCGCGGTGCAGAAGCAATTACAGCCTACACGTCACTGCCAAGACAAGAAGCATTTGATATTGAATATTGGTTATTGGAAGAAGCGAAATTATCCCGTATGCCTAAAGAAAAGGTATTGTCACGTAAAGTAGCTCTGATTACAGGCGCTGGTGGTGGTATTGGAAAAGCTATTGCTGATAAACTGGCAGAAGAAGGCGCCAATGTGGTACTTACAGATATTGCAGAAGACAGACTTAAAGAAGCCAATGCTACCTATAATAGGGATGTTTCAACGTATGCGGTATGTGATGTCACTAAAAAAGAATCCATCGCTGAAGCCTACAAAAAAGCATGTTTGGAGTTTGGAGGTGTAGATATTGTTGTGCACAGTGCAGGATTGGCCATTTCGAAACCTTTAGAGGAAACTACAGATAAAGATTGGGATATTTTGCAAGATATTTTGGTCAAAGGTCAATTTGAATTGGCTAAACAATCCGTAGCAATCATGCGCCAACAAAATTTGGGAGGTGATTTTATTTCCATTGCGAGCAAAAACGGATTGGTTTCAGGACCAAACAATGTTGCTTATGGCACCGCAAAAGCTGCACAACAACACATGGCAAGATTATTAGCGGCAGAACTTGGTGCGGATAAAATCCGTGTTAATACCGTCAATCCTGATGGCGTCATCGTGGGCAGTAAAATATGGGAAGGTGATTGGGCCGAAGGTCGAGCAAAAGCTTATGGCATTTCAGTTGATGAACTTCCGGCACATTATGCAAAACGAAATCTATTAAATGAAATCATATATCCAGAAGATATTGCCAATGGCGTGTTCTCTCTCGTGGGAATTTTAAATAAAACCACTGGAAACATCATCAATGTTGATGGTGGGATGGCAAATGCTTTTGTAAGATAATTTTTTAGTTAGCTTTATTCATTCATAAAACTTCCATAGTACCATTAAACTATACTATGGGAGTTTTTTGTAAAACAAAATTTATGAGAATTTTAAAAGATCAAATACACGGTTCCAACAAAAAAGAATTGACTTCACATCAAGAACGCTTCGACTTTTTATCTAATAATTTGAGTAAAAAAGGGGTTGATGTTAAGGCGCTTGTAACGAAATTATCAGACTTTCAAGTGGCCATTCCAAGTTGGGCCTTAGGAGCAGGGGGGACGCGCTTCGGACGTTTTTCTTTTCATGGAGAACCTTCTACTTTAGAACAAAAGTTGGAAGATGTGGGCTTGTTACATGCACTTACACAAACAGCGGGAGCCGTATCATTGCATATTCCTTGGGATGTGCCAAGTGATTATAAAGCCATTAAAAATATGGCTGATGACCTTCATATAAAATTTGATGCAGTCAACTCTAATACGTTTCAAGATCAAAAAAATGCTAAAGAGTCTTATAAATATGGTTCTTTGAGCAATACAAGTGCTGCAGTAAGAGAGCAGGCCGTGGCCCATAATCTGGAGGTTA
>JBBSOJ010000343.1:0-2728 GCA_038259855.1 Flavobacteriales bacterium | reverse complement strand
CTTTCCGGCGCTAAAAATGGTGCGCTGACCATGAAGGTTAAAGCAAAAATCAGGTTGAAAGCTATCAAAAAAGTGTCTTAAAATGATACTTTCTGGTTGCGATAAATCTTGTGCATCCCGATTTAAATCAATTTGGTTAGCATTTACACGCGTATAGGCTTTTGCACCATCCGGATTCAACATTGGTAGAATCGCAATGGTACAGGTTTTTAAAATGTTTACGATATCTGGGTCTTTAGAACTACACAATGTGTTGCATAAATCAAAAACCGCCTTGGTAGTGGTGCTTTCATTTCCATGCATCTGAGACCACATTAGAATTTTTTTTGGTCCTTTACCAATGGAAATGACATCAATTGGAATTCCCAAAACGGAAGCTCCTAGTGAAACAACATCAAAATGTTCACGATGCTTTTGGAGCAAGATTGCAATGTGTTCATAAGATATATAACGCCCAGAAAGAGCCTGTTCTTTGTGGTTCTCAAAAAGCAAATTTAAGGTATCTGTTTTCATAGATTTTGATTGGTCACAAATGTAAACATTTAAATAGTTACAAATGTAAACAGTCTAAATAGGCGTATCTGTTTACAACACTCAACAGAAATGCAGTGATGTTTTGACACTATCTGCTTTAAAAAAAACTAGATTACGAATTTAAATGTAATGTATTTAAAAACAATATTTTAATTATGTTTATATGCATTATAAGTTTAATTTAAATACAACTTTATAAAAAATAATTATGCATGAAACCAATTAAAATTTTACATTTGTCACCAACCAAACGCTTTAGGATAGTTTACAATGATCAACAGCAGTGATTTTGCAATTCGGCTTCAAAAAGTGATAGATTTCTACGGCGAAACGGCCTCCTCTTTCTCTGAAAAAATCGGTGTGCAACGCTCAAGCATCTCCCACATTCTGTCGGGCAGAAATAAACCGAGTTTGGATTTTGTGTTAAAAGTTTTATCAGAATATTCAGAGGTTGAATTGTATTGGCTATTAAATGGAAAAGGAACATTCCCAAATACGCAAGCCAATGAGGACACAGCATCAAACACAATGGATATCACACCTTCTGTAGTGCCTCAAAAAACTCCTATTCGACCCTCAACTGATGAAAAGCAAATAGAGCGGATCGTAGTATTTTACACGGATGGTACTTTTAAGAATTTTGAGCAATCATAGTCCTTTAGCAATCGGATTAGAAAAATATGCTTTCAACAGTTACTTTTTTCTTAATTCAGCTACATTAATACGTTTTCATGTACTAATTTCGCATTCAATTTAGCCACCATGAAATACCTCACATTTCTCGTTTTTGCATCACTTTTTTCTAGCTGTTATGAAAAAAACCGCCAATGTACTGATTATAAAACAGGTACATTCTCATTTACTTATATGATTGATGGTGAAGAAAAGACAGGAAAATTTGTAAGAACCGAAGATTATAATATTGATTACTATGAAAATAAGATCGATTCAGCATCCATTCGGTGGATCAATGATTGTGAGTTTATACAGACAAAAGTAAATCCGCAATCTCGTAGCGAAGAAAAAGCCATTCATATGAAGATCTTAACGACATCTGACAACTCTTATACTTTTGAATACAGTCTGGCCGTTCCTCCTTCAAATAAAAAAAAGCGTGTAGAAAAAGGCACTGCAACCAAAATAGATTGATATGTTAGAATTCATATTTTCATCTGACGCATTATTTGCACTTATTACCCTTACCTTCCTTGAAATTATTTTGGGAATAGACAATATTGTGTTTATTTCAATTGCAGCGAATAAACTACCTGAAAGTCAGCGTGGCAAAGCAACTAATATCGGATTGGTTCTGGCCATGGTCCAGAGGATCATACTTTTGTTTTTTGTCTCCTTTTTGGTCGGACTCCAAGAACCATTTTATATTTTTGAAAGTAGTTGGTTGTCTACAGAAGTGAGTTGGCAAGGAATTATCCTTTTAGGCGGTGGTTTATTCTTGATATATAAGAGTACGTCTGAAATTCGCGAAAAGGTGGAAACTCCAGAGTACGACGAAGATCAAGTTAGGAATAAAAAAATCAGATCGCTATCGCAAGCGGTCGTTCAGATCATGCTCATCGATTTTATATTTTCGATAGATTCTATACTAACGGCGGTTGGCATGACCAATGGACTACATCCCAATCATAATTACACGTTGGTATTAATGATTATTGCGGTGGTAATCTCAATTGGTATCATGATTGGCTTCGCGAATCCCATCAGGAAATTTATAGAAAGCCATCCGAGTGTTCAGTTACTCGGTTTGGCGTTTTTAATTTTGATTGGTTTCATGTTGATTACTGAAGCGGCGCACCTTACTGAAACAGAATTCTTGGGCAACAAGGTAGGAGCCATTCCTAAAGGCTACCTGTATTTTGCCATAGCTTTCTCGCTGTTTGTGGAATTTTTGAACTTCCGTATCGTACGAAATAGAAAGAAGTGATTATATCGTCCAATTGAGGCCATATAGTCTCGTGAGTTATACCAAGTGAGTTATATATGGCCTTTACGAAGACATAACGATACGAACTCTGTCGTGTTTTCTTTTACGGCTTAAATAATCGACAAAGCTTTATTTTTACTGATGTTATTGAAAGCTAGCGCAATTAGAACAATTTGGTCTGGCCTTTATCATCCAAAGGTGCATCATCGTCGGAATCTTTATCCTCTTTATTCAAATTAGTAATCTCCAATG
>JBBSOJ010000342.1:0-2740 GCA_038259855.1 Flavobacteriales bacterium | reverse complement strand
TATTTTGTATCCAACTTGAGTTAACGGTAAATGTTAAAACCTGGCTATGGGCTATCGAAAAAATAATCTTATTTTTGAAGGTCCTTAAATTCGAAATGTGTCAGAATCCATCAAGATTATAGAATGTCCACGAGATGCCATGCAAGGCATTAAAGATTTTATTCCAACCGATAAGAAAGTGCAATATATTCAATCCTTGTTGCGAGTTGGTTTTGATACGATTGATTTTGGAAGTTTTGTGTCACCTAAAGCCATTCCTCAAATGGTTGATACGGCAGAAGTTTTATCAAAATTAGATTTGAGCACAACGACCAGCAAACTTTTGGCCATTATTGCCAACACACGAGGCGCTGAAGATGCGGCGATTCATAATGAAATAGATTATTTAGGTTATCCATTTTCGATTTCGGAAAATTTTCAAATGAGAAACACGCACAAAACCATAGCAGAATCGGTTGTAGCCCTCAAAGAAATTCTCGAAATTGCCGATAAGTCGAATAAGGAAGTGGTTGTCTACATATCCATGGGATTTGGAAATCCTTATGGAGATCCTTGGAACGTTGACATCGTCGGAGATTGGACAGAGCGGCTTTCAAATATCGGTGTAAAAATCTTATCGTTGAGTGATACGGTAGGCACCTCTGACCCTGAAAACATTGATTATCTGTTTTCTAATCTCATTACTCAATATCCGCATGTAGAATTTGGTGCACATTTACATACCACGCCAACGTCGTGGTTTGAAAAAGTTAATGCGGCGTACCAAGCAGGCTGTAAACGATTTGATGGCGCCATACAAGGATTTGGTGGCTGCCCGATGGCAAAAGATGACCTTACAGGCAATATGCCTACTGAAAAGCTGCTGTCTTACTTTACATCAAAAAAACATAATGAATTAAATGCTTTGAGTTTTGAAAGCGCCTACAATGAGGCGACCAAAATTTTCACGGCATACCATTAAAACAGAAAAGGCTGTCTTCAATTTCAGACAGCCTTTTACTTTAAGTTTTCAATTTCTTTAAAATCTAAACTCTACTCCCAGATTGGCACCGAAAGGATGCCCTGGTCGTAAACCTGAAGGAACTCTTGACACAGCATAGGTTGTGTCAAATGCATTAATGATATTTGAGGTAAGACTCAAATACGGGCTAAAATGATATTTGGCCGAAAAATCCACAATAAAGTTAGAGGCTACTTTTTCATTGGATGCAATGGCACCGGAACCAGCTTTTGTTCTAAACTCCCCTAAATAGCGTCCGCTTAAATTCAATTCGTAGAACTTGTGTTCAAGTGACAACATCATATTTATTTGATGCTCTGGTATATATGGTAACTGGTCACCATCGGTGACTTCGCCCCATAACGAATCGGTACTTCCAAAACTATTTAAAAACGTAGCATTGGTATAGGTGTAACCTAAAGAGATTGGAAATGAGAATGTCGAATTGGTTTTTAAAAGGTCGTAATTGAGGAGCAACTCTAATCCTTTTACGGAGACTTCACCTGCATTAAACTGTTCTAAAGAGCCAGTGCCCCCTGTGGCCGCCAAATCACTGCCGAGCAAGTTGCTATAGTCATTATAGAATCCTACGACTTCACCTTTAATGTGAGCAAGTGAAAAACGGGAGCCAAGTTCGTAATTGATGCTTTCTTCTGGCTTTTGGCCCACTTGGTTACTCGGTGGAGAGAAGCCTTTATGAACCCCTCCAAAAAGTGATGTCGAATTCGTCAGTTTATAGTTAAAACCAATTCCTGGAATAAATACATCGACTTTATTTTCGCGAGAGGATAAGTCTGAACCTATACGTGTGATGTCATTTTTACCATAATCATCACGCGTCAATACGATGTTTTCATAGCGCAAACCAGGAGTTAAAGTAAGATTGCGATATTTGAATTTGTACATTACAAACGTTGCCAATGCTTTGGCAGCACTAATTCTATTGGCATCCGTTCCGGGCACTCCGGCGTTTGTCAGAGACATTTCTCCAGAGTCGTTGATTGAATAGTCATCAACCCATTGGAAACGATCCTCTTCATCATAGTGGTAGCGAATTCCGAATTCAATGTCATGAAACGTGTTCTCGCCCATCCAGTGATAATCTAATTTTGATTGTACACCTTTTGCTGTATAGGCCCGATTGTTGGCTTTCACGGTTAAGGCGTTATCGTCAGAAGTCACATTACCTCTTATAACATCCATGTAGGTAGAAAATTCGGAAGGATTTTCAAGAATGCTACTGATCCCTTCTCGATTGCCATTGAGAGTTAAATAATCTAGTTTGTACCAATTTCTGTCAAAGCTATTAAAATACCCGGTGGTTGTAACTCTAAAGTCAGGGGTAAAATCCACCGTGTGAGTTGCCATAAGTTGCACGTGATCTGCTGTCATTTTATCCACTTGAGAGGCTGCATAACGATCGAACGGGTTGCTGTCAAAATCATCTTCAGTCAACCCTAGATAAGTTTCATTTGAAATTTCATCTGAATATTGGAATTTCACTTCAAAGGCTTGTTGAATGTTTGCAGAAGCTTTCGAATTCACTCTAAATTTCGCAACGACATCATTTTTATCAAAACCTGTATTGCGATTATCCAGTAAGTTTTTAAAGCCATCCGAATTAAAATTCAAATACTCAACCATATAACCAAAAGTGGGCTTACTGTCGCCGATTCTCGCTCTAAATTGGCCTGTGTTGTAAAGTCCATAGGAACCAAAAACACTTCCTGATAAAGTCTT
>JBBSOJ010000341.1:0-2769 GCA_038259855.1 Flavobacteriales bacterium | reverse complement strand
ATTCGGCATTTCTTTGCCACATGCTAAGAGCCAGAAAGGGCTTTTAGCATTCGGCATTTCTTTGCCACATGCTAAGAGCCAGAAAGGGCTTTTAGCATTCGGCATTTCTTTGCCACATGTTAAGAGCCAGAAAGCTTTTAATGTTGTTTATAGATTGGTTTTTTTTGAAAGAAAAGGAGGTACTTACGACCAAATTGGAGGTTATGAGAGTATTAAAGAGTTTAAATGGCTATTTCGATGAATAATGTTGATAATAACACGTAATTACTGTTAAAGCTAAACTAAAGTCAAATGAAACGGTTATATGAATCCTTAACTTTATGAAAACATCGAAGGCATATGACCATTTTAATTACAGGGGCAACAGGTTTAATAGGAAGTGAGATTGTAAAACAATGCCACAACAATAACTATATCGTACATTATTTAACCACATCTGAAGACAAAATAGAATCAGAACCCAACTATAAAGGTTTTTTGTGGGACACCAAAGACCAAACCATTGATCTAAAATGCCTGCAAGGTGTGGAAGTGATCATCAATTTGGCAGGTGCGACTATTTCTCAACGCTGGACAGAGGCTCACAAAAAAGCGATTTTAGAAAGTAGATTGCAATCCCTTCAATTGCTGAAGGACACCCTATCGAAAACACAGCATCAGGTAAAGCATCTTATTTCGGCAAGTGCCATTGGCGTGTATCCAGACTCCTTGACGAACTATTATGAAGAAGATCATATGGTGACATCTAATTCTTTTTTAGGAAAAGTCGTAGAGCAGTGGGAAGCCAAAGTTGATGAATTCAATACGATGGATCTGCTCATCTCCAAGGTTAGAATTGGTTTGGTCATGTCTGATAAAGGAGGCGCGTTGATGGAGATGGTCAAGCCAATAAATTTGGGTGCAGGCGCTCCTTTTGGCGAGGGCACGCAATGGCAATCTTGGATTCATATTGAAGATTTGGCCAAGATCTTCGTATATGTTATGGAACAAAAGCTAGAAGGGATTTACAATGGCGTTGCGCCAAATCCCATTACGAATGAAGAGCTCACGAAGGCGGTAGCAAAAACACTCAACAAACCATTACTCTTGCCCAACATTCCTAAATTCCTTATGAAATTGGTTTTGGGCGACATGCATATCTTGCTATTTGAAAGTCAGCGGGTCAGCTCTAAAAAAATTGAAGAACACGGATACAAATTCAATTTTTCCAATGTACAACCTGCGTTGGAGGATTTATTGACGTAGTATCAAAACTCCTCTCTCTTAATTCACAAATGGCCTTTAATAGGATTCATGGATAAATTAGCCCTATCTTTGCGCCTTTAATTACGGGGTAGCATCAAATACGTTGTTTATCTCAAATGCCAATTAGTGGCTTAAACAATTTATATGACATTCAACTCTTTAGGATTATCTGATGCTTTATTAAAAGCAGTCAGCAAACAAGGTTATACAGAACCCTCTCCAATTCAACAAAAAGCCATTCCGTTAATATTAGAAGGTAAGGATGTGCTTGCCTCGGCTCAAACCGGTACCGGAAAAACAGCAGGTTTTACTTTGCCCATGCTCCAAATATTATCTCAAGGTCAACAATTAAGACAACGTCCTATCCGCGCATTGGTGTTGACGCCAACACGAGAGCTAGCCGCGCAGGTACACCAAAGCGTTAAGGATTATAGTGAATATGTTGACATCAGAAGCATGGTGATGTTTGGTGGTGTCAATCAAAAGCCGCAGGTCGCGAATTTACGTCAAGGCGTTGATATATTGATTGCCACCCCGGGAAGACTAATCGATTTAAATAACCAAGGATTATTATCGCTTAAAAGTATAGAGATTTTGGTCTTGGATGAAGCGGATAGAATGCTTGATATGGGTTTTCTGCGTGACATTAAACGAATTATGTCTTTGATGCCAGCCAAGCGTCAGAATCTGCTGTTTTCGGCAACCTTTTCTAAAGACATCAAAGCGCTTGCGAACGATATTTTACACCATCCTGTTTTAGTGGAAGCCACTCCAGAAAACTCAACGGTAGACGCTATTGACCAGAAAGTATATCGCGTAGCCAAAGGCTTAAAGCCAGATTTGTTGGTTAAATTGATTACTGATGGCAATTGGGAACAGGTCTTGGTCTTTACACGCACGAAACATGGTGCCAACAAGCTAACGAAAAAATTGATCAGTAGTAGTATTCCTGCATTGGCCATTCATGGTAATAAAAGTCAGGGCGCCAGAACCAAAGCGTTGGATGGTTTCAAAAAAGGAACGATTCGCGTGTTGGTAGCCACAGACATTGCAGCGCGTGGACTGGACATTCCATTACTACCTCATGTGGTTAATTTTGAATTGCCAAACATCTCTGAAGATTATGTTCATAGAATTGGACGTACCGGTAGAGCAGGAGCGAGCGGTGAAGCCGTATCGTTGGTAAGTGCAGATGAAACCTCTTTTTTACGTGATATCGAAAAATTAGTGGGTGAACGCATTCCGATGGAAATAATAGAAGGATTTGAGCCAGATCCTAACGCGTCAACCGAACCGATCAAACAAGGGCAGGGAAGACAACAGAATCAACGATCAAAATCTTCAAAATCAACAGCGAGATCTTCAAAACCTAATGGCGGAAATTCAGGATCAGGCGGTAACAGAAATAGAAACCGCAATAGAAACCGGAATAAGGAGTCTTAATCTTTCTTTATATACTAAAGACTAAAGACTAAAGACTAAAGACTAGAGACAAGAGACGAACGAATCTAGACTTGAGATATT
>JBBSOJ010000340.1:0-2774 GCA_038259855.1 Flavobacteriales bacterium | reverse complement strand
ATTGTGATGCAACATTTATTGATTGTCGGTCCCCCAAATAATAAGATGATTGTAAAGCATTGGAGGCAGGATTGGGAGTTTGAAAACACGAGCCTTTATGAATATAGCCATGACAATAAATGGAAATTTGTCTCGCTTCCAGAAGCGCAAGTAAAAGGACAATGGACACAAAAAGTATTTCAGGTAGATGACAGCCCGCGTTATGAGGGTTCTGCAACATGGATACATGAAGATGGTAAAAGCTATTGGGAGAATACGACTGATGCGCCGTTGGCAAGACGTGAATATACAACGAGAAGTGATTATAATGTTCTTAATAGAACCAACAGGCATGAAATCGTCAGCAACGGCTGGATCCATGATCAGGATAATGACAAAGTGATTCGCGCTGATGGTAAAGATGATGTTTTATTGGCGCAGGAGAAAGGACACAATACCTATGTTAAGGTCGATGCTATTAAATGTAAGGTCGCTCAAGACTATTGGAAGGAGCATCATACGAAATGGGCCGTTGTCAGAGCGAAATGGGATCAAGTATTTGCCAGAAATAAAGATTTAGCCTTGGAAGAAAAAGTAGATCATAAAGAGTTGTTCAAATATTTGTTGGATGATGAAAACTTCAAGACAAGCGCCGAAATCAACCCAGTAATTGAATCATTTGTAAAAAAATAATATGAAAAAATTTTTAATTTTATATGTTGCTTTTGCTATTGGAAATCAAATTTCCGCGCAAGAAAATATTTTTTTAAACCGTGAGTTTTGGGACACTAAACCGACCATTGAAACCATCGATTTAAAAATGAAGGAAGGCAGTGACATTGCGCAGGCGAATGCCGGTAATTTTGATGGAGTCGTCTACGCTATTTTACAAGGTGCACCAAACGAAACGATTAAGTATGTGATGTCACAGAAAGGCAATGATGCCAATAAAATAACGCACGATGGCAGAACGTATATCTTTTGGGCAGCTTATAAGGGAAACATAGAGATCATGCAATTTCTTTTAGACAAGGGAGCTAAAACAGATATTACGGATGACAAAGGAAGTACTATCCTTAATTTTGCGGCAGGTTCTGGACAAAAAAATACAGAAACGTATGACCTTTTAATATCAAATGGAGCGAATCTTAAGCAAGATGTAACACCTTCAGGAGCCAATGCGTTATTATTGGCAGCGCCTTATGACACTGACTTTATCTTGATGGATTACTTTACTTCAAAAGGTTTGGATATCCATAGCGTTGATTCCGATGGCAATGGTGTTTTTAACTACGTAGCCAAGACCGGCAACATCGAATTAATGAAGAAATTGCTTAAAAAAGACGTCAAAGGCAATGATAATGCATTGATTTTTGCAAGTCAAGGAGGGCGCGGTACTAGCAACGGCCTTGAAGTCTATCAGTTTTTGGAAACTGTTGGTTTAAATCCGAAAACTGTTACGAATGATGGTGAGAACGTTCTACATGCATTGGCTTCTAGGAGTAAAGACAATGACATTATCAACTATTTTATACTAAAAGGCGTGGATGTCAATCAAGCCGATACCAATGGAAATACACCGTTTTTAAATGCGGCATCACGAAATACGCTTGAAGTCGTCACGTTGCTTTCTAAACATGTGAGTGATATTAATCAAACCAATACAAAAGGCGAATCGGCATTGGCGCTGGCTTTGGCCAACAATTCTGGCGATGTTGTTGATTTTTTGTTGAAGAACAAAGCGAATATCAATGTGGTTGATTCCGAAGGAAATGACTTGACGGCGTATTTAATGGCCTCTTATTCAACGAATAAAGAAGAGATTTTCAAGCAAAAGCTGGACTTATTGAAGATCTCTGGGTTCGAATTTGGGAAACCACAAGCCAATGGAAACACTTTGTATCACTTGGCTTTGGATAAAAATGATATGAACCTCCTTTCATATATCCAACAATTCAATCCGGATGTCAATGCGAAAAACAAAGAAGGCAACACACCATTGCATGAAGCCGCGATGAAAGCAGAAAATGCCGACATCTTAAAATATTTGATTTCAGTGGGTGCGAAAAAAGACGCCGTCACTGATTTCGAGGAAACAGCATTCGATTTAGCGTCTGAAAATGAACTTTTAGAGCAAAGTAAAACACCAATAGATTTTTTAAAATAAATATGACATATTCTTTAAAAATAGTAGGATTCGCAGCGGTCATTTTGAGCATCGCTTCTTTTTTTTCGTTCACAACGACAGCACCCTCGACCAAATATAAATGTATGATTCAGATGACCAATTATACAGGCGAAGGCGCTTACGTGGTCATTTCCTTACTCAATCCAAAAGGTGAGTACGAAAAAACTTTGTACGTGCAAGGAGACGACGCCGAATGGTATAATACCGTTGAAGATTGGTGGAAACAATTTTATGGCAAAAAACGCAATAACATCGATGCCATCACAGGAGCGACCGTCTCTGGTGGCGAACGAAACGTAAGTGTCATTGATATTGAAGATTCGAAACTAAACTCCGGGTATAAAATCCGTTTTGAAACAGCTGTTGAGGATCAAAAATACTATACGAGCGATGTTGAGTTCGATTTGACGTCAGAATCGGTTAAAAGCAAGAAAGATGGCACCGGATTTATTCGGTACGTGCGGATGATTCCTAACTAGATAAGACATTAGATTTTAGACAAGAGACAAGAGACAAGGGACAAGAGACACGGGACAAGGGACAAGGGATGGAAGACATTAGTTGAATTCTTTCATTTCGAGCGGAGTCGAGACATTTCATAAAAATT
>JBBSOJ010000339.1:0-2780 GCA_038259855.1 Flavobacteriales bacterium | reverse complement strand
TTACATGATAAAGTTAATACCTTTTGAAATGTTATTGTCGTTGATAAAATGTAACTTGTCGAAAAATAGTTGACATTTTATCGATTTTATTCTACTTTCATCAATCGTTAAGACTTAAATATCATGCAGTTAAGACCTATTTTATTAATATTTATCTTTATAATGAGTATCAAAGTTTCTGCACAAAGTACTGCTTCACAACAAGTTGCCATTTTTGATATGGAGGCTCCACAATTGGAAACATCAAAAACTATTTGGATCTATCTTCCGAAATCTTATCAAAATTCAACAAAAGCGTATTCGGTCGTATATATGCAGGATGCCCAAAATCTTTTTGACGATAAAACCTCCTACGTAGGTGAATGGAAAATTGACGAGTATTTAGATTCTATTGTCAATGATGAGACCATTATTGTAGGTATAGAGCATGGAAACGAAAAACGAATGGATGAGTTAACGCCTTACGCCCATCCAACCCATGGCGGCGGTAAAGCGGATCGGTATCTCGAATTTATGAGGGATGCCCTGAAACCTAAAATAGATAGTATGTTTCGAACAAAGCCCGATGCTAAACACACTAGCATTATCGGATCGTCACTTGGAGGTCTGTTATCCTTTTATGCCATTATAAAATTTCCAGATACTTTTGGCTCTGCTGGCGTGTTCTCACCTTCTTTTTGGTTTAGTGAACGGATCTATGCGTTAGTTGACGGATCTGAAATTCCTGCAAGCTCTCGTTTTTATTTTTTAGCAGGATCGGAAGAAAGTGGAGAGATGGTTCCTGACCTTCATAAAATGACTGCATTGCTAAAAAAGAAGGGTGTAAAAAGTGACCATATAACAAGCAAAATCATTGAGGGCGGTAAACATAACGAAGCGTTGTGGCGCGACAATTTTCCAGAAGCTTATCATTGGTTGATTAAGAATTAAATAATAATTTAGAGATTTTAATCCTTACCATAGGATCATATACAGATACAGATGACAAACAACGACATTTTCAAGAAACTTCGAGTTGCGTTAAAATTACGTGATGACGATATTGTAAAAATTCTGGAATTGGTAGATTTTAGAATTACGAAGAGTGAACTTGGTGCTTTCTTCAGAAAAGAGGACCATCCTAAATATATGGAATGTGGCGATCAAATTCTACGAAATTTTCTTAACGGATTAGTCATTCATTTGCGTGGTCCAATGCCAAAAAAGGAAAAAAAAGAATGATCTTTTGTTGATTTCCTAAAAGCCCACCATTTATTTTCTCTCTATAAAACAAAATAGTACTTTGCGAAACATTTCCCCCACTAAAAAGGCTATGACAGAAAGTAATAGTACCGTTAGATCATTCGAGATAACTGACCAAGCGATTGCCGCGTTGAACGAAAAGTACAAACCACTTTCCGCAACGCAACGCATAAAGGAATTATACAAAGATTTTGATGTGAGTGAAGTGATGCTTACGAGTTCCTTCGCGGCCACTTCCGCGTTCTTTTTGAAGTTATTTTCTGAAGCCAATGCTGACCAAAATGTTTTTTTTATTGATACAGGGTATCATTTTGAAGAAACCATAGCTTACAAAAAAAAGTTAGAGGCGTTGTATGGTTTAAAGGTCGTTTCTATTAGCGCTTTGAAGGAAGAACATCAATTTACTACAAAAGATGAAACGTGGAAAAAAAATCCTAATTTTTGCTGCTCCGTCAACAAAGTAAAACCGCTGGATCTTATAAAAGAACAATACAGCGTGTGGGCGTCCGGACTTATGGAATGGCAAAGCGACCACAGATCTAGTTTGAATATTTTTGAATTGCGTGGCGACATCCTAAAATTCTATCCACTATTGGATATCACCAAAGCACAGCGAGATGCATATATTGACGAACATCAACTGCCATTTCACCCACTAGTCGCTAAAGGATATAATTCCATTGGCTGCAGCCATTGTACCGTTCCTGGTGAAGATCGCAATGGTCGCTGGAACAACCATCCCAAAACCGAGTGCGGACTTCATTTGTGACTTTTATTAAATGATTTAAAAATAATCAATCATCAATTTTAATATATTTTTCCTGACACGCTTCAAAACAAGAATAACTCAATATTAAGTTAGACTCAACAATCCTGTAATTTGAAGTGAATGGTGCAATGCCACAACTGGCTATCGTAAAAGTTTGGTCTGTTTCGGAATATGTGCCTTCGGAAGGATCGTTGGATTCGGCTGAAATACTGCATAAACTACCGTTGGATGAGATATCGTTTTCAACTCCAAATTTTACTGTTTTATTGCTATCCACCGGTTGAAAATCACCACTGCCATCACCAGGATCCACGTGAATTTCTACTAATTTCCAATTGCCGATCAATTCTGGTGATGCTTCTGTAACTGCAATTACTTTATCATCATCTGAACACGAGACTAATGCTAAAACAGATATCAGTATTAAAAGATGTCTCATAATGTATACTTTTTGGAATTAAAATAACTCTTGTCTCTTTAGATGCGAAAAAAATATAATGGTTGCGTTTAGAAATAAAAAAGCTCCTGAAATAATTCAGAAGCTATATATTTTTATTTTAAACTATGACCTTAAGAAAGCACTTGTTGTACTTTATCAGCGGCTTCTTGAAATTCTGTGGCACTCATCACATCCAAACCAGATTTATCAATCAATTCCTTCGCGATATCAGCATTGGTACCTTGCAAGCGCACAATGATAGGCACATTAATCGTCCCCATGTTTTTATAAGCATCAATGATACCTTGAGCAACTCGGTCGCAACGTACA
>JBBSOJ010000338.1:0-2780 GCA_038259855.1 Flavobacteriales bacterium | reverse complement strand
TTACCACGCGCTCTACCGATAGCGTCAATTTCATCAATAAATATAATGGCAGGTGATTTTTCTTTAGCTTGTTTGAATAAGTCTCTCACTCGAGAGGCTCCTACACCAACAAACATTTCTACGAAGTCTGAACCAGACAAAGAGAAGAAAGGTACTTTAGCTTCTCCTGCAACGGCTCTCGCCAAAAGCGTTTTTCCTGTTCCTGGAGGTCCTACTAAAAGAGCTCCTTTAGGTATTTTACCGCCTAAAGAGGTGTATTTTTCTGGGTTTTTTAGAAAATCTACGATTTCTTGTACTTCCTCTTTTGCACCTTCCAAACCAGCAACATCCCTAAAAGATGTTTTAACGTCGATGTTTTCATCAAAAAGTTTTGCTTTAGATTTTCCAATGTTGAAAATCTGACCGCCTGCGCCACCGCCACCACCTGATGACATCCGCCGCATGATGAAAATCCAAACACCTATAATCAATACAAATGGTAATAAAGTCAACAAGAAGTCTCCCCAAACATTGTGTTCTGTTTCAAAAACAACTTTAGTTTCGGTGAGATTGTTGGTCTCAATTGTTTCGTTTATTTTTTCTTGAAATAACGCCAAGTCACCAAATTCAAACTTATAATTTGGCGGTGGAGTTATGGTAGGTAATATTGTATTAGGTTTTGTTCGCTTATGAGTGTCTGTACCTAGAGCTTCTGCTGTAAGATATACTTTCGCTTCACGATTATTAACGATTTCAACTTTAGCAACATCTCCGTTCTCTAAGTAACTAAAAAATTGAGAAGGTGTTGTGGTGACTGCTTCGTCGCCACCAAATCCTCCTGAAAAGATTTGAATCCCAAAAAAAACGGCTATAATAATGCCATAGATCCAATACGGACTTAATTTTGGTTTTTTACTTGGTGTTTTATTTTCTTTTGCCATGTTCTTTTTTAGTAACTTGTTTCAATTTCGGTCATTTTTGCATCTCCCCAAAGACTTTCAATATCGTAATATTGTCTTATATGCTTTTGGAATACATGTACAACGACGTTAACATAATCCATTAAAACCCACTCGGCATTATCACTGCCTTCGATATGCCAAGGATGGTCCTTAAGTTCTTTACTTACTTTTTTCTGTATGGAATTGACAATGGCGTTCACTTGAGTGTTCGAAGTTCCTTCACAAATAATGAAATAATCACAAACCGTGTTTTCCAATTCTCTTAAATCAAGAATTTTAATTTCCTTTCCTTTAACATCTTCAATGCCACCTAATATAGTTGTTATCAACTGGTCCGAGTTATTATTGTCTTTCGCCATTAAAATAGTTTACAATTTTGTGCAAAGTTATTGTTTTTTTAGTTCTTTTAGGGTTTTATTAATCATAAGAAAACCTTAATATCGTCTAAACGATTACTCATGCGTATAATCAAACTTAATGCCATTGATTCCACCAATTCTTTTTTAAGAACGTTAAGCGTGGCTGAACCTCTTGAAGATTATACGGTTGTGGTCGCAAAACATCAAACCAATGGGAGGGGGCAGATGGGAACTGAATGGTCTTCACAAGATTCTAAAAACCTAACTGTCAGTGTTTTTAAGAAGGTTTCGTTTTTAAATGTAGAGGATGCTTTTGCTATAAGTATGTCAGTCTCAATCTCTTTGTTGAAAGCACTGAAAACATTCAATATTAAGAATCTTAAGATAAAATGGCCTAACGACATTATGGCAGATGATAAGAAAGTTGCAGGAATTCTGATCGAAAATGTCATAAAACAAAAGCAACTGCAAAGCTCCATAATTGGTTTTGGACTCAATGTGAATCAAACTACATTTGGAGGATTGCCCAATGCAACATCGTTATTATCAGTTTCGGGGATTGTATATGATCTCGATGAAGTGCTGAATGAGATTTTGAAACAGCTTCAATACTATTTCGATATGGTAGAATTTGGCGATTTAAATCAGTTAAAACGAGATTATGAATCGGAATTGTTCAAAAAGGACAAACCATCTCAATTTCAGGATCATAATGACGAATTGTTTCCAGGAATTATATTAGGTGTTACAGCTGCAGGTCTTCTAAAAGTTCAAACAGAAGACGACATAAAGATGTTCGACCTCAAAGAAATCAGACTGCTTTATTGAATTGCGGCTGGGATATTGGTAACCCAAGTCTCAATCATTTTTTTGATAGGTCCTTTGACCATCATAGCCATCATCGCATTAAATTCTCCATTAAAGTTGAATTGCGCTTCGCTGGAATTTTCTGTGATCGCTTTAATATCAACTGATAGATTAAAATCTAATTTCCCGCCTGCAGCACCAAGGTTTATATGATTTGGTGACACACTGTTTTTCTTTTTAAGAGCAATTTCAGGCATGCCACTCAATGCAAAAACAAACCCATCCTCACCTACTGCCTCGAATTTACTGATATTGGATGGCATTAATTTTTCAAAATTTTTAACGTCATTCAAAAAGTCAAATACTTCTTTTGAAGACTTGTTTATAACTTGTTTAGGAGATTCTAATGTCATTTTTAATATTTTTTTGAACACCTAGTGCTCTGTTGTCAATAAAAGTTTTTAATAACTCAATATGCGATTTTTAAAATCCTTTCCAATCGCTAGGATTGTTGTTCCAGCTTGCTAAAATATCTTGTTCTTTAGAAGTTATATATTTCGTGTCAAGCGCTTCTTCCAATAGATTTTCGTAATTGCTCAACGTGTGCAATGTCACTTTTGCATCGTTGAAGTTAGTCTTCGCAACTTCAAACCCATAGGTAAAAATGGCCGCC
>JBBSOJ010000337.1:0-2784 GCA_038259855.1 Flavobacteriales bacterium | reverse complement strand
ATCCGCGTGCTCTCCAACAGACGTGATCTGGAACAACAAAAAACCTTGGCATTTATGTATCATATTGCCGAAACCCACGACGATATTTCACACCCTCATGCCATTAAAATCTTGAATAATTTTCAGGGATTCACTCGTAAAACCCTCCAACAGTTGGTAGATAAACACTATGTCAGTCTCGATGGATCTATGTGGAGCCTTACACCAAAAGGCTTCGAAAAAGCAGCCAATCTCTATAACCAAAATGCCAACGACGATGAATAACGCACAATTGGAAATACAGCTCATTGCAAGTTTGGTAGCCATTGCCTGCGCTATTCCAGGAACGTTTTTGGTGCTTCGAAAAATGGCGATGATCAGCGACGCGATTAGTCACTCTATTCTCCCAGGAATCGTCGTCGGGTTTTTCATTACGCAGGACCTTAACTCGCCTTTATTAATATTATTGGCAGCTTTTACTGGTGTTATTACAGTCGTTTTGGTAGAACGTATTCAAAAAACAGGATTGGTAAAAGAAGATACAGCGATTGGGTTGGTGTTCCCTGCTTTGTTCAGTATTGGAGTGATTCTAATCGCAAAAAATGCGAACGATGTTCATCTTGATGTTGATGCGGTATTGCTTGGTGAATTGGCATTTGCTCCTTTCGATAGGGTATCTATTGACGGAACGGATGTAGGCCCAAAATCTTTATGGGTTATCGGCTCCATTGTAGCGATTACAGTCGGCTTATTACTTGCATTTTTCAAAGAATTAAAGATCAGCACCTTTGATGCGGGATTGGCAGCATCCTTGGGCTTTTCGCCAGTCATGATTCATTACGGTTTAATGACCGTAGCGTCGGTAACAACTGTTGGAGCCTTTGATGCGGTTGGTGCCATTTTAGTGGTCGCGCTGATGATTGCTCCTGCTGCTGCTGCCTATTTATTAACGACTGATTTAAAGAAGATGCTCGGACTTGCCATAGTGTTTGGTGTCTTGAGCGCCATTTCGGGGTATTGGTTTGCGCATTGGTTGGATGCTTCCATCGCCGGATCAATTACGACGATGTTAGGAGTTTTATTCCTTAACGTCTATTTATTTGCTCCGAGCAAAGGACTGATTGCCGTCATGTATCGCGAAAAGCAACAACGTATTGAAGTGTCCTTATTGACGTTTCTTCTGCATTTGAAAAATCATGAAGATGAACGCGAACGCCATGTGAACCACCTCAATGAACATATTAATTGGCAAAAAGTACGAAGCAAGACCGTTCTCGATTTAGCACTTAAAAACAATATGATTTCGCTGGACAAGAAAATCGTTTCACTGACGTTAAAAGGGGATGAATTTACCTCACAAGCCATCGACTACATTATTACAAATGAGGATACCCAAATTGAAGATATGAAAGATGATTTCTTTTTATTTAGGGGCTAACTCTGGTTTTATAAGCGTCATCCCTTTAAGCCAAAAAACTTCAGACTCATAAAACCGCAAAGAAGTTTTTTTATCAGTATTAGATTTGTCTCTTTGAGATTTAGTGTCGAATCTAGCTTTTGTATTACTAAAATCTAAAGTATATTTATCATCAATATCACTTTTACTCGAGCTAAAATAAACGAGATTGTTTTCAGACGTCCAAGTGCCTTTTCCATAAAAATTCCTTTCCTGCGGAATTCCAGCATCATGATATTCGTAGGTATGAAATGAAAATGTTCCGTCAGTATTTAATAGTAAAGTGCGTGTGAACTTTCCATTTGAGCCATTATATACATAAGTGCCCTCAATGGCTGATTGGGCATGTACAGAATAGTTTAGAGTAAGTAGAAATGTAGCGAGTAGTAATTTTTTCATTTTGATGGTTTTTTAAAGTCTCCATCAATTTTTATACCCTTTTTCTAAAATCCTCGTTCCTTCTGAATCCTCTCATACGCTTCTTGAACCTGCCTAAATTTCTCATCAGCGCCTTTGCGATGTTCTTCGCCAAGATGCATCACACGGTCTGGATGGTATTTTTTGGCCATGGTTCGATAAGCAGATTTGATTTCGTCCACAGTCGCATCCTTTGAAATTTCGAGAATCTTATATGAATTATCTTTACTATTATAAAACATCGCTTTAATGCTTTCGAAATCGCGAGAACTAATGTTCAAATACCCTGCAATAGTAAAAATTTGGGTTACTTCATTTTCTGTTACCATGCCATCGGCCTTGGCAATGCCAAATAGAAAATGTACTAATTGCAATCGCGATGGATGGTCCATCATTCGCTGAATTTGCATGCACACTTGTCGTACGGGAATTTCTTGTTGATTGATGCCCTTGAAGAGTTTGAATGCATGATTGGCGCGATCCGTGCCATACATATTTACGAAGTGCTGACGCACGTAGTTCAATTCGCGTTGGTCTTGAACACCGTCCGACTTAATGACCACCGATGCTAAAATCAGCAAACTCACCTCAAAATCGCCTGGTCTTGTGACTGGTCGATTTGGTTGCTGTGTTTGTGTTCTCTGTTGTTGGCGATAATCTGGTTGTTTTCGTTGTTTCGATTGCCAATCTCCCAAGAGTGGTATTCCATTGTCCGAGAACGAGTCAAACACACCACCTAAAACCAATCCTATAATAGCACCAATCGGTCCGCCAAACGACCAACCCAAGGTCGCTCCTATCCATTTTGAAAAACCCATACTTCAATATTTAATATTCAAAGATACTATTGTTAGTCCTCTTAATTAAAAAATGTTATGGAATTCAGTCATAGAAATTCCAAATGCTTCTATTCAAACTGACAACTGCTTCTT
>JBBSOJ010000336.1:0-2800 GCA_038259855.1 Flavobacteriales bacterium | reverse complement strand
TTACGACCAATTTTAGAGTATACCTTCCAAAACCATCGTTTCAATTTACCAGAAATTGGCGGGTAATTTTCTAATGTTGTCGCTTCTCCTTGCCCATAATAGTAAAAAATACGTCCTTTTAAACGCTCTTTATGGGCTTGAATAAACGTCTCGGAATATGGGTTTTGACTTGGTGAAAAAATGGCGATATTTAGATTACTTGCACTCATTTTTTTACGATTCCATATAACCCAGTAATCATTTGTCCTTCCCTAAAGCGTACAGCTTCAGGCTTGTCCAATTTGATTAAATACTTTATAATCGGCTTTATAATTTTAGACAATCGGTGCCTTTTTTTCGAAGCCATAGGACTACGTTTCACCCATAACCCTAACATTTGCCCCATTGCTGCATGCCAGCCTCCTGTAGCTTTAATATTGATATCTGTAAATCCACTGTTTTTCAAATGACGTTCCAAAGAGAATGGGGTATAGCGGTATTCATCATGCGGTACTTCATGCAAATTCCATAAAAATGGCACTGTGAAAAAGAAAACGCCTCCTGGTTTCAACACACGAAACACTTCTTTTAAAACAACTTCAGGTTCTGGACAATGCTCTAAAACCTCAGTTCCAAAAGCACAATCAAAACTTGCATCTTTAAATGGCATTGTAATCCCATCCCACGTAAAATTTGGTTTTACATCTTCATCATAGGCTATGGCTGTTTCAATATCCAAGCCTGTGTAGGTTACCACCACAGAATTCTCTAAAATGTATGATCTATAAGGCATTTTTCCACAGCCAATATCTAACAAATCTCCATTTAAATACGGCAACGATTTTTTAAGCGCCTCGAATATGGATTGGCGGATATAAAATGTGTCAAGATTTTTTACGTTTAATTCTATGTTAACAAAATCTGTCATCAAGCTAATTTTCTAAATACCACTAAAATGTTCCTGCCATTAATACATTGACACAATACCTTTCTTAAAATTTTAGGCGCTACCCTATTAACAATATTTAAAAAGTTTGAATAAATTGGATTAGAATTCTTAATATAAATCTTTAAAAAGTCACTATACGTTTTTTCCAACGGTTCATATTGCAAAGAAACCATTTCTATATTAAAAATCTGTTCTAATGATTTTAAAGATTTCATATTCCATAGCCCTGCGTGATGCGGTGGCAAATTAAGTGTATGGTATTTATCATTAACAAACAAGAAGGGATTATTATTGGGTACACCGATAATAAGTTTACCGTCAGGTTTTAGGGCTAATAATGAGTTTTTAATAAAATCATGCACTTGTGTGATGTGTTCCAAAACTTGAAAATAACAGACAACATCATATTTTTCAGGATACTTTGATGCAAATGCATCGATAAGTTCATTATGAATGGAAAGGCCCTGCTTTTCACAAACTGTTAAAGCCTCCGGATTGAATTCAATGCCTTCAGCATTAATACCATTTGATTTTAAAAGATTCAAAAAAGCGCCAAAGCCTGAACCTATTTCTAAAACAGTTTCGTTTTCATTTAGAGTTGGTAAAATTTTTAGATGCTCCCAGCGCGTTGAATAATAATTTTTCCGTTTGATGGATAACTCTTTATAGAAAGCGGCATCCCCAATTGTGGAAAACGGATAATAAAACCTGTAACCTGTTTGACGACATTCGTAAAGGTCAACCATCTTGATCCCTTCAAATAACCGCGACACATCCATACCCATTAACTTATAGGCATCACATATTTGAACCGTATCAAACCCTTCAATTCTGTCAACTACACCATCTATATATAAAGGACTATGCAACACTTTCTTCATCTATCTTAGAAATAACCCATTGTGTATTATTCTCTTTGTACAGCGCAGAGCCTTTCTGCCAATAATATGGTCTTTTATCACTATTGATAATTTCAAAATGGCAAACTTCAAATAACCTGCTAAATGTGATTTTACTGAAATTATCTGCGAAATAAACATTTAGACTATACATACCTTCATACAATTTCAAGTTATTAATGGTAGAAGTTAATTTGTAAAACCCCTTTTCTTGACCAAAAGCTTTTTCTGAATTCAAAATAAGTTCGTGAATTATTGGAATATTATCAGTATTGATAATTTGGTAGGAAACTGCTGGAGAGGGAATACTATCTGCACAATATATAGTGATTTCTATACCAATGGCATGATTGAATTCGTGAAAACCACTTTTACTAGTATGGACATTGATCATCTGTATTTGGTTTTTATTTTGCATTGCATGTTGTGAAATATATGTTTTTGATGCATTCTTATTTTGATTTAAGTAGAAGTCCACAGCAGCCTCCGTACCACCCTCAAAAACACTCGTCCCATGTTCCAAAACAATAGCCCGCGTACACAAACTCTTCACCGCCGCCATATTATGGCTCACAAACAACACCGTTCGCCCTTCACCTCTACTAATATCCTGCATCTTGCCAATCGCCTTCTTTTGAAACTCTGCATCGCCAACCGCCAGCACCTCATCAATTACCAAAATATCA
Source organism: Flavobacteriales bacterium (assembly GCA_038259855.1). Lineage (GTDB taxonomy): Bacteria > Bacteroidota > Bacteroidia > Flavobacteriales > Flavobacteriaceae > JBPOFM01. Next base: position 287 of record JBBSOJ010000336.1, on the reverse strand, counting down.
GGTTCTAAATGTGCCGCTACCGCAAAAGCCAAACGCACCGTCATACCCGAAGAATACCGTTTGACTGGCGTATCAATGTAACGCTCACAACCTGAGAAAGAAATGATCTCGTCCAGCTTGCTTTTTATTTCTTTTTTGGTCATCCCTAAATTAGCACCATTGAGATACACGTTTTCACGACCGGTCATTTCTGGATGAAACCCAGTACCCACTTCCAACAAGGAAGCGATCCGGCCTTTGGTTTTAATTTCCCCTGTGGTTGGACTCGTGACTCGTGATAAAATCTT
>JBBSOJ010000335.1:0-2803 GCA_038259855.1 Flavobacteriales bacterium | reverse complement strand
TGCATTTTCGAAAATAGTGCCTTTAAGATTTTGATTGCTCACGCCCACATTACCGTCGCGTAATGGCTGATAAAAATCAGTATCTGTAACAGCAATATAGTTTCGACGTGTTCCGGCTTGGGTTTTGAAACTGAAATTGGCATTCCTATCGACATTAACGGTATTGATAACGTCATATTTATTGGTAACATCCCATACTTCTGAAACTGGTACTGCATTACTGATGTTATATTGCACAATGCCTGCGGTATTGGCTACTGAATTATTTTTAAATAGAAATTGAGTCCCTTCAAATCGTAGCGCTCGCGTAGCTTCGATGGCCACATAATCTAAATATCCTATTGATGATGGGTTTCCGTTGTTATTGAATTTGAGTTCCACCGTTGGCTCTGACGTGGCCAAAGTGACATTGCCTGAAAATGAATCTCCAGATCCGACGGACGTATTGGTAAATGGAGCGAATGTAAAATTATCTATAGCTGTTCCGTTCATTTGTAATTCCATAGTGGTTCCTGAAACTTCGGACGTAGCGCCAACATAGACCGTTAATCTTGCAGGTTCGGTGGCGATAAGGTTTGGAAAATCAAATGTGTACGATTTTTCATTCTCAATTCCGAAACGATCACCAAACCAGCGTCTTCCGACTCTACCGATATTAACTTCGTCTACTTCCTGAAACTGATAGTCTTGAAACGTGTCTATCGCTACATCTGCATTGCCCGAAGGCTGAACCATCTGTTGGATACGTTTCCCAAATCCTGATCCAATATTGACATAATAATAGGCTTTATCGGTGTAAGGGTTTAAGTTGGTGTTTACCAGCGGAAAATTGTCTCTTTGATCACTAACATCGCCCTTGGGACCTTCTCCGTAAAATAAAATATAGTCTTCGTTATTGAACACACCATCCTCCTCACCTACAAACTTTATGGCATTTTCAGTAAGATCCATTGGATACGGCTCTGAATTTTCAAATGGAAGCATCGCACCTCCATTACCATAAATTTTGATACTTCTTGGATCTGCATTGGTATTGACACCCAATTGATTTAAAAAATCTTTTGTAAGTATAAAGACTCCCGATTTATCCACATAGAAACGATACCATTGTCCAGAGCTCAATACCGAATTTACAATAACAGATGCAGAATTCGATGCAGAATTTCTGTTGCTTGACATCGCGTATTTCACAGTAAAAGATGTCATTTTCTTGTAAACACCGTTGTCGTTTATTATTGGAGTTATCGATAGATACGTACTTACCTTACCGCGGTCAATAGCATTACTAAACTTTATTTTGGGATTATTGGGAATGGTTTTTAAAGGCAGGCCTTTGATTTCAGAAGCGGCAAGTATGGTATATGAAACGTCGCTCAGCACCGCAGAAGATTCATCTACCAATCCTGAAGACTCCCATTCCGTTACATATAGCAATCCGGTGTCATCGTTATAAGCCATATGAATTTTATCAAATGACGGAATCTCGATGCTAGAGATGCTTGTCCGAAAGGTCTTGGAGCCTTCCCATGTAATATCAAATGTTTTCTGTTGTGAGAACAATAATGACTGATGTAGGAAAAAGAGAAGAAGTAAACGATTTTTCATGTAACTGAATCTACTGTTTTGATGATAAATGTAATGTGACAATTATAAATCAACGAATGTATGGTTCATCAAACCATAGTATTAACGTAATGTTAAAAGCCTTATTATGGTAGTCTAACTATTTTGATCAAAATTACAACAATAAATAAAAAAAGCGCTCGTTATTTAAAAGCATAATACATCGGCAAAATGGACAAAAATCCGATGTTATGTGCAAAAAAAAGGTTGAAATGCAGTTTTTTTTTAATCTTATTGAAAAAAAATGTTGGTAATATACCTTTAATTGCTATATTGCGTCACTAAATTAATTAGCTTACTTAAAAGTATGGATATGAAAAACGTCTTAAATCTAAGGATTCTATTTGCCCTAATGTTATCCTTAACAATGATTGGGTGTAAAAGATCTTCGTCATCGAACGAGTCCAGGGCTACTGGCTGGAACATTAATGACAAAAAAGGAGGCTTTCAATATAATAACAGTTACGAAGGTCAGGAAGCTGGTCCCGGATTGGTTTTTGTTGAAGGTGGAACCTTTACAATGGGTAAAGTTTCGGATGATCCAATGCATGATTGGAACAATAGCCCGAATCAACAGCACGTTCAGTCCTTTTATATGGATGAAACGGAAGTAACCAACAAAATGTATTTGGAATATTTAGACTGGATAAAAAGAGTCTACCCACCGGATGATCCTAGCTTTAGGTTAATTTACGAAGGGGCTGTACCGGATACACTTGTTTGGAGAAATCGTTTGGGATATAGCGAAATGATGACTGAAAATTATTTACGCCATCCTGGCTACGGAGAATATCCTGTGGTTGGTGTTACTTGGATTCAAGCAGTTGAATTTGCTAATTGGAGAACGGATCGTGTTAACGAAAAAAACCTTGAAGAAGCAGGCTACATCGAAAGAGATACTCGATTGAGCGAAGAGATTACTGCTGACTCTAATTTTAATACTGATACTTATATCAATGCTCCTTCAGAAACTTACGGTGGCAATGCTGATATCCTTGAAAGTGGAAGAAGAAGGTCTCAAACCAATGCAGCTGGAGAGCCAATGAACATTCATGCTACTAGAGAAACGGGTATCATTTCACCAAAATACCGGTTACCTTCAGAAGCAGAATGGGAATATGCTGCTCTTGGCCTTAGTGAGTTGAGAAATTATAACACCGTAAGAGGTCGTAAAAAATAT
>JBBSOJ010000334.1:0-2817 GCA_038259855.1 Flavobacteriales bacterium | reverse complement strand
CATCAATAGTTGGTCTATGGCGTGTTCTGAATCAGTTGCCAAAGCAAAACTACGTTTGCTAAACGTATCTCTTGTGGCACTTAACGAATATGCAACGTCAGCTAAATTTAATTCACTTGAAGATTTTATATGATTGCCCAAAGCTGTTTTGTAGCCATCAAGACTATTGTCTGTTTTTGCTGACCAAGTCAAAATTTGCAAAGGCTTGCTCTCTCCCGAAATAATTTCTTTTGTTTCAGCCTCTTCAACGACAATATGGACATTCGTACCACCAACTCCGAAGGAACTGATGCCTGCGCGTCGCACATTATCAGATTCCCAATCACGTAAAACGTTATTGACAAAGAAAGGACTGTTAGCAAAATCAATGGCAGGATTAGGTTCTGAAAAGCCCAAGGAAGGCGGTAGCTGACGATGGTTAAAGGCCAAAATAGTCTTAATAAAACCAGCCACACCAGCCGCTGCAGTCAAATGACCCATATTACTTTTTATGGAACCAATCGCACAATAACCTTTCTGACGCTGCTCACCAAAGGCTTCTTGCAGACCTTCAATTTCTATTGGATCTCCTATTGGAGTTGCTGTGCCATGTGTTTCAATGTAACTAATATCAGAAGGAGATATATTCGCATCGTTTAATGCTCGAAATATGGCTTCAGATTGTCCTTCGACACTTGGAGCTGTGAAACTTCCTTTCTCGCCACCATCGTTATTTATTCCAATGCCTTTTATAGTACCGTAAATATAATCGCCATCTTTTTTTGCGGCTTCCAAGCTTTTCAGAAGTACGACACCACATCCATCACTAAAGACAGTTCCTTTTGCTTCCGCATCAAATGAGCGACAATGTCCATCGGGACTCATGATGGAGCCTTCTTGATATAGGTGACCACTGTATATTGGGGCAGTTACGCTAGATGCGCCAGCGATTGCTACATCACATTGTCCATTTCTAATCGCTTCAACTGCCTGTGCAATTGCAAGAAGCGACGTTGAGCAAGCAGAGTGAACACTGACGGCTGGTCCTTTTAAATTTAAATGATAAGCCGTTCTGGTAGCGATATAATCTTTTTCGTTAAGCGAACTTGCCTGTAAATCACCAACTTGATTTAATAGTTCTCTATTGGGAATGACATTGTTAAGATAGTAGGTGTTCATTCCAGTACCAGCATACACACCGATGCTGCCATCATAATGTTTAGGAAGATATCCTGTTTGTTCAAGGACTTCCCATGCTGATTCTAAAAATAAACGTTGTTGCGGATCCATTACTGATGCCACCTTCGGATTTAAACCAAAAAACCCAGCGTCAAATTGTTGTGCTGATGGAATGATGCCACGAGCTCTCACATAAAGTGGGTCATTGCGCAACCCATCAGGAATCGTTTTATCCAATTCTTCTTTAGTGAAAAAGGATATCGTTTCTCGTCCCTCCTTAAGAACGTCCCATAATTCTTGAATGGTATTGGCTCCAGGAAATCTCCCTGCCATGCCAATAACAGCTACGTCTTTAGAAGTACCGTCAACAGGGCCTTTTTTAATAGTTTTTTTAGTCTTGGTACTTTTGTTAGGGTCTAGGTATTTGGAAATTTCCGCAATTCTTGGGAATTGATAGAGTTTAGTTACAGGTAATGAATAGTTGTAATCCTTTAAGAGAATGGCAACTACTTTTTGAGCTAATAATGAGGTTCCACCTAATTCAAAAAAGTTATCATCAATACCGATTTTAAGGATGCTCAATAAATCAGCCCAGACTTTGGCGATATGTTTCTGAATTTCGGTCGTAGCTGCTTTATAAGGAGGCGCAGAACTAGGTCTACTATATTGAGGTGCAGGCAACTTCTTTTTGTCGATTTTACCGCTCGACGTCCGAGGAAACTCTTCCACCAATGTAAAATAGGAAGGCATCATATACTCTGGCAATATATCTGAAACTTTTTGGCGAATATCAGCAATATCCATAGTCTTTTCACTCGGCTGAATATAAGCGACCAATCGCGTCTGTCCTGCCAAATGATTAGAAGCAATCACCACTGTTTGCTCGATACCAGATACCGAATTAATTGCCAATTCTATTTCTGCGAGTTCTATTCTGTGCCCACTAATTTTAACTTGATCATCTTGACGCCCAAGAAATTCTATATTGCCATCTGGCAAATACTGTGCGATATCTCCAGTACGATAAATACGTGTGTTTTTCCCGTCAGGGGAATTCCAATTGATAAATTTCTCGTCGGTTAATTCTTTATTGTTTAAATAACCTTCAGCCAAACAATCTCCAGCGATATAAAGTTCCCCAATCGTTCCATCAGGTACTAATTCTTGATTTTTATTGAGAATCAATATCGAAGTATTGCTAATAGGCTTGCCAATGGTTGGCAGTGTTGGCCAATTGGCAGGATTACCATCTAATTTTAGTTCCGTGACCACATGACATTCTGTAGGTCCATATTGGTTGTAGAGTACGCAATCACTTATTTTGCTAAAAAAGTTACTTACTTGGGGTGTGATTTTAAGTTGTTCTCCAGCAGTCATTACTTCTTTAAGAGACATAGGAAATAGCCCAATACTCGAAGCGGCTTCAGCCAGTGCCTGTAATGCTACAAAAGGTAAAAACAATCTATTCACCTGTTGCTTGTCTATATAATTTAAAAGCGCAACCATATCAAGTCTTAATGCGTCGTTAATAAGTACCAATGTGCCGCCATTGCTTAAGGTTGCCATGATTTCTTGAAAAGAAACATCAAATGTTAGAGGCGCAAATTGTAAAGTGCGTGAGCCGATTTTACTTGTTGCGTTGTTATTTTGCCAAGTAAT
>JBBSOJ010000333.1:0-2846 GCA_038259855.1 Flavobacteriales bacterium | reverse complement strand
GACAGAAAACCGGAACATGCTGATGTCTATAAAGATGGTCAGGAAAAATGTAATGAAATATTGAAAAAGCTGAAAGGCTAGGAGACTGCATTAGGCAATGTTTCTATAAAAACAGGGGTACCGCCAACAATTCTAAAGGAGTTAAATTCCTTCAATGACATTAGTTTATTAAGAGTTTTCCAAAGCAAGCGTCGAAACCCATCAACAACAAATAGCCTCACATTTAAATTCGATGGAGCTTCTCAAAATCACCTTGACACTAAAATAAAGCAGGCTAAAATTTATCCCAATTGGGCTGTGGTGGTTTTTATTGTGAGCTTACTTTTGGGGTTGGATCAGTTTTGCTCTTACTGATGAGTTTGTTTAATAAATACAACCAATTAAGAAGCGTTGTTTAATCGATCTCTTTATATATAGGACTTTACTCTTCAAGTTTCACTTTCTTTAAAGTATCATTTTTTCTTGTAAGGTGACTTCTTTATATTGCCTGATTCTCCATAACCAGCTGGATCATTGGATTCTGGTACTTTATCGGGGTCTTCCTTAGTTGGTTTTTCAGATCGATCTGATTTTGATTTTGGCTTCTCTGATTTATCCTGTCTCTCTATATTTTGCTCATTTTTTATTTTGGGATCAAGAAATGGTGTATTTTTTTTCTCTTTTTTCATAATTATGCTTTTTATTTTAATGGAAGTTACTTTAAAATAAATCGTTTTTCGCAACTTGTTTATAAATATTCTGAAACAACAAATGATATAATACTTGGATATTTTAAAACAGCCCATAATATGTAATGGAATAGTCTCATAATCTTGAAATAATATATGAATTGTATTTAGAGAAAGGAGATTGAATTAGCGGAATAGCAATCAGTAGGATTCAAGTTTTATCAAGGAGTAAGAACCTTTGAATTTTCATTAGACTGAATTTTTTAGAATATGCCGCATTTTTAATAAAGGAAAAACGTTGTGGGGTCGAGATCTAATACGCGATCGGGGGTAAGAATTCAACCTTTTTATAAATAATCTTCCTATATTGAACCTCTTAAGCAATACGCTGAACGGTCTATAATTGCCCTAACGGTTATGGTCGATAGAAAAACTAAAAACACATCTAACTAATTATGATCAATCAACTCCGCATTAATAGTGAGATTTCATTGAAATTTGCAACGGTAGTCGAGAAATTGAACGATGACGATTTAGATAATCATTACTAAAAAGAATTATTCATAATTAACTAAATGCGAATCTAAACAATACTTTGAGAGCTCTTTAAGGCTGCTCTATTTCTATACTAAACCAATCTCTTATTTTAAATGTCTTCATCCATTTCCGAATCTGATACCAGAGCAAATTTTATAGATCCCAAACTAGGCGATAGTCAATGGGAACCGATTCACATTGTCAGAGAGCATTATTTTACTGACGGGAGGAAATTGCTTGGAAACAAACGAGGGAAACGGTTATTCTTAGATTATCTCTTAAAGTATAACAACATCAACTTAGCTATTGTGGAAGCCAAAAAGTTAGGTGATCATCCCACAAAAGGACTTCAGCAAGCCTTGGAATATGCTGAAAAACTTAAAATCACTTTTGTTTACGCCACTAATGGCAAACGTATTTACGAGTTTGATAGACGGACTGGAAAAGGAGATTATATAGATGATTTCCCGACGCCTCTAGATTTATACAACCGACTTTTCGGCAAAGCGAATGCTTTAAAAGAGCAGTTACATAACATCCCATTTTTGCTTACAGGCAATTTTGGGCCGAGATACTATCAAGAGATTGCCGTCAACAAAACTATGGAATGTATTGCTGATGGTCAAGATCGGATTCTTTTGACCCTAGCTACCGGAACAGGAAAAACTTTTATTTCTTTCCAGATTGTCCATAAACTGTTGCAAGCCAAATGGAATTTGGATGGCAATGACAGACGCCCAAGAATCCTGTTTTTGGCAGATCGGAATGTATTGGCAGATCAAGCGATTAATACCTTTAATCCGTATGAAAAAGATGTTGTCAAAATAGATGGCGAAGAGGTGCGTAAACGCAACGGCGTAGTACCAACCAATGCCTATATCTTTTTTGCAATTTATCAAGCCATCGCAGAACGTGAAGATATTGGCGGGTACTACAAAGAATATCCAAGCGACTTTTTTGACCTTATCATTATTGACGAGTGTCACCGCGGAAGTGCAAATGAAGAAGGCTCATGGCGCGCTATTCTAGATCATTTTAGTCCTGCGGTACATTTAGGGATGACGGCAACACCAAAGCGCGATGATAACGTAGATACCTATAAATATTTCGGACAGCCAATTTATGAATATTCCTTAAAGGAGGGTATCCAAGACGGATTTTTGACGCCATACAAAGTAAAACGCGTCACCACCAATATCGACGAATACATTCATACCAACGACAGTCGCATTCTTCAAGGTGAAGTAACAAAAGACCGTTATGAAATAAAAGATTATAATAAAAGCATCACCATCAACCAGAGAACAGATCTTGAAGCCCAAACCATTTTAAGTCATATTGGAGAAATGGACAAAACCATCGTGTTTTGCGCCAATCAAGACCATGCTTTGGATTTGAGAGATTATATCAACAAGCATAAAACGGTTACTGATCCTAATTACTGTGTGCGCGTTACCAGTGATGAAGGTAAGCATGGCAGGGAATTGCTAGAAATGTTTCAGGATAATGATAAAGACATCCCTGTAATTTTAACCTCCTCAAAAATGTTGACTACAGGTGTTGACGCTAGAAACGTTCGCAATATCGTGTTAACAGCACCTATTGGATCTATGGTAGAGTTTAAGCAAATTATTGGTAGGG
>JBBSOJ010000332.1:0-2898 GCA_038259855.1 Flavobacteriales bacterium | reverse complement strand
TTTTAGAAAATAGATGGGTAGCTAGTAAAGCGGGTATGTCTGAATCAAAGAATGTAAGAGCAACACTTTGGGGAACTCTGCAAATGCATACCGTTCAAGTATCAACCACAGTAGCATATACACAAAGACAAGTGCCTCTTATTTTTGATAAGAATGACAATAAATCTTGGAGTTTAATTGAAAATGAATTGCGCGAACAATTTCCTGAACTCTATGATATTTTAGATTCTGTAAACAACTTTAAAACCAATCCACAGAAGGAAATAAAACATTATGTGTTCACGACCTTCCACCAATCCTTTTCTTATGAAGATTTTATTGAAGGGATAAAACCAAAACTAAACACTGAATCGGAAAACAATGAGTTAAGCTATCAAATTCAAAATGGCGTCTTTAAAGAATTGTGTTTGAGAGCTCAAAGTGACCCTGAAAACAGATATGCCATTTTTATAGATGAGATCAATAGAGGAAATGTCTCCGCTATTTTTGGCGAACTGATAACGCTGATAGAAGCTGACAAACGCGTAGGCGCTAAAAACGAGATTAAGGTGAGGCTTCCGTATTCTAAAACCGATTTTGGAGTGCCCAGTAATGTAGATATTTACGGCACCATGAATACCGCTGATCGCTCGGTAGAAGCTTTGGATACGGCATTGCGCCGAAGGTTCAATTTTAAAGAAATCATGCCAAATCCTTTACTTCTAGAAGCCATTGAATTTGATGGCTTTAATCTAAAAGAAGTTTTGGAAACCATAAACGAACGGATTGAATTCCTATTAGATAGAGACCATACCATTGGCCATTCCTATTTTATGAATTTGGAAAGTGATGACACTGACGGTTTAGAGGACGTGTTCAAGAATAAAGTGATCCCGTTATTGCAGGAATATTTTTATCATGACTATGAGAAAATCGCCCTTATTCTGGGGCCAGGTTTTGTAAAGGTTAGTACCAATCATGCAATAAAATTCCCGAGATTTGATGGTATTACCGATCCTGATCATGTAACGCTTTGCGAACTGATTTTGGATATTGATGATATAGAGGACGCTGTCATTAAACTTCTAAATAGGAATGCAGAATAAACTCATTCAGGTTTTTGAACATCAAACACTTTTTTACGGAAAGGACTACAAGGGGGTGAGGTTTACTCAAATACATTTTGAGTTGCTGGCAAAGCTGAATACGCTGCATGATAACAAGTATTTTACCTTGGTGCATAAAGGCATTAAGTTTTTGCAATACGTGGGGGTGGTACAAATTGATACGCTGACCATAGAAATTTTGCCTAAGGCAGATCAAGCTTCTGATAATGCCAACGTTTGGCGCAATGTACTTATCGAAATGCTGCGCAGCACAAGAAAGCTGAGGGTTAACCAAGTAGGTCAGGCCGATGTTAACAAACAGAATATCCATTTGTTGGATATCTATTTTGATTGGTTTCTTAGGGAAGTTGAGACACTCACACGCCAAGGTTTGATCAAAAAATATTACAAGGAAACTAAAAATGTCACCGCATTAAAAGGAAAGCTTGAGTTTGCAGGTCACATCTCCAAGAATCTAATCCATAAAGAGCGTTTCTATACCACCCATCAAATTTATGATAAGGACCATCAAATCCATCAAATATTAAACTTGGCATTGACCATTATTGAACAGCTCTCAAAAGGCAGTTATCTCTATCCCAAATGCAAACGCGTACAACTCGATTTTCCTGAGGTATCGTCGGTAATGTGCACCGCTGCAACTTTTGACAAGTTAAAACTCAATCGTAAATCTCAACCTTATGAAAAGGCCCTTGAGATTGCCCGACTGATTATTTTAAATTACGCACCCAACATCTCATCGGGCTCTGAGAGAATGCTGGCCTTGCTTTTTGACATGAATAGTCTTTGGGAGGAATATATACTTGTACAACTGAAAAAAGCCTGCGTAAATAAACCATACAGCGTGGAAGGGCAGCAATCTAAAACCTTTTGGGGCAGTATGAGTTTACGTCCAGATATCATCATCACACAAAATGACGAGACTCAAATTGTCATAGACACGAAATGGAAGCGAATTGAAGGCAATAAACCCTCCACGAATGATTTGCGCCAGATGTATGTTTACAATGATCATTGGAATTCTAGGTTTTCAATCCTTTTATATCCGGGTACCCATCACTCCAAAATCTTTCACCGTGAGTTTCACTTCCCGGATCATTCATGTGGTATCTTAAAAATGAACGTTTTAAATGCGGATGGTAAATTGGATCAGCGGATAGGAGAGGCGTTATTAGAAAAATTTGAGAGTTCAAGGTTTCTGATAATGTAATTTTAATATAAGATGCACGGATCTAGCTAAGATAATTAGTGGTAACCTTATCATAAATTTTAATCACAACATTGCATCCTGTTTTTCACACCACAACCGCCAATATTCATTTCTTATAAACCTGATGCCTAAGTTCTAATTTATAACCGTTATTTTTGCACCCTATCAACTACAATCCTCAAATTATAGTTTATGCCGTATCAAGATGTGTTTGTCCTTTTTTGGGATCAAGTAAGGGAAAGTATCCATGACCGACGCTTTGCTAAATTAACCATGGCAAAAACCATCGGTAAACCTAATTTGAAAAACATTTTTGTCCGGCCAATTTACTCAGAAGACGACTTTAAGGTGTTAGTGAAATTGCGCTATGCTTCTAAAGAAACTGAAGATGAGGAAAAGGAATTGACCCTGGAAGATGCTTTTGAGTTTTTAAAATCGCATCTTAAAACACCTTTTTCAACAGTTCTTTTATTTACCACCACAAAAGATGTTACCTTCAAAATTAATAAGAAAGGTGCGGGCACAATTACTGAGAATGTGCCGACATTTCGTGACGTTACCCAAGCTAAGACAGATTCTTAA
>JBBSOJ010000331.1:0-2910 GCA_038259855.1 Flavobacteriales bacterium | reverse complement strand
TTAATGATCAGGTAAATAGTATTTGAGTGTTGGCCTTCTTCATAAATATACTGTCCTTCATCAACAACACTGTTTTCCCCATTATCATCAAAAAAGTTTTTGAGATCATTCAGGGTCCGCAAATCGTGTTTATTTTCTTCAAGGGTTTCTGCCCTTTCCTGAATGTCCTTTAAGATAGAAACTTTAGCCAACCTACTTTCTATGGCACTGATCAGTTCATCTTCACTAAAAGGTTTGGTAATGTAATCATCAGCGCCCAAGTTCATCCCTCTTCTAACATCTTGCCGTTCTGTTTTTGCCGATAAATAAATAAAGGGGATGTGTTTAGTACTCTCATTTTTTGATAACGCATCCAATACGGCATAACCGTCCATTTCTGGCATCATAATATCACAAACAATTAGTTCTGGAAGATGTTCCATTGCAAGATGCATCCCAATTTTGCCATTGGGTGCGGTCATCACTTGAAAATTTGAAAGTTCCAATAACTCTGCGGTGTTCTCTCTTAAAACGGTATCATCTTCTATTAAAAGTATTCTTTTCATAATATGCCTTGATTTGGTAATGTAATTGTAAAAACACTGCCGTTGTGCTCTTTACTTGCAAATTCAATGGAGCCTCCTAAATTTTCGAGGTGGCTTTTAACAATGTTGAGGCCAATGCCGGTGCCTTGGATGTTTAGTACATTTTCAGCTCTAAAATACCGATTGAAGATGTTTTTTTGTTCAACTTCAGGAATGCCTATCCCACTATCCTTGATTTTAAACACTGTATTTTTATCATTTTGTACAATTTTGATATCAATATTGGTGTGCTCTGGAGAATATTTAATGGCATTATGGACAATGTTGGATAAAGATAGTTCTAAAATCTTTTCATCTTGATGTAGTGACATATCGTCAATGTTTTCAGGATAGTTAATTTTCTGTCCATCTTTTAAGAGCATGTTGGCATTGTAAATGACCTCATTGAGTATTTTACTCAATTTAAAGGTTTTAAATGTGTAGTTGACTTTTCCTGTTTCCAAGCGCTCTACAGATAGGAAATCATTAAGTATGTTGTTGAGATAATGCACTTTGTTGGTAATGGTATTCAAATGCTTATCCCTTTTTTCTTGGTCTTCAGCTAACTTGTATTTTCCCAACAAAACGGTGGAAGTCAAAATGCCGCTCAAGGGCGTTTTAAATTCATGAGACACCAACGATAGGAATTTGGTCTTCAATTCATTAAGTTCTTTTTCTTTTTTAAGTGCGATTTGGGTTTTTTCTTCAGCCTTGATGCGGCGTTTGTTTTCTTTGTCCAACTCAAAATTCACAAGTTTGAGTTCCTCTACAGTATGGTTCAATGTTTTGGTGCGTTCCTCAACCTTTTTCTCTAGTCTGTTGTTGAGGTCTAATATTTCCTGTTCTTGTTTTTTTCGATCACTAATATCAATTATAAGTGCCATGACGTAGGTTCTATCATAAATGACAAAAGGGTTCAGTCCTGCTTCTACCGGAAAAACCGAGCCATCTTTTCTTTTTCCATAAATATCACGCCCTTTTCCCATTTGCCGACGCTCATGTTTTTCCATGAAGCCATCAAAATGCGCGCCGTGCTGAGCATGATATTGTTGAGGAATCAAGGTGTTGAGCGATTGGCCTACAAGATCTTCTCGTGTGTAACCAAAAATAGTCTCTGCAGAGGCATTTACCTCCATAATGGTTTGTGTTTCATCAACAATGATAACGCCTTCAGAAACGGCACCCAATAGCATGTTGAATACCTTTTTTTGGTCTTGTTTGAACATAGATTTTAGACAAAAAATATAAGAAGTAAAAATACAAAAAATTGACCCCAATAAAGGGTAATCCCGTCAGATATCCTGAATTAATAACCAATGGTCGAGTTTTGATAAAAAAATTAGGTGACTTAGCTCTTAGAATGATCTGTCTTGGAGCCTATAAAAACTCTCAATCCCTTTGATGAAGGGATAAGGACACGTTTGTAAGGGGTTATAGAGGACAAAAATAATCCTTGATGTCATTTTTAGAACCTAATGCTAAGTATTTCAAGGGATCCAATTATTGCCTCCTTATGATGGATATCATTTTATAACATCATAATTTGAGATACCTTTAAATACAAAACCTAAATGATAGAACCAATAAACGGACGTCTCTCTTATACTTTAGGCGATTAAATTTATCAATCAATTCAAACAAAACAAGATTTTATAAATGAAAGCCAATCTTAATTTAGGTAAATACTACGGCACGGAGGTTCAAATCCATTGGACATTTTTCCTGTTAATTGCATGGATTGTTTTTAGTGAGATTTTAAGTGGTTCATCTACGGATCGTATTTTGTTCAATCTTCAGTTCATTCTAGCGGTTATGATTTGCGTGCTATTGCATGAACTTGGGCATTTATTGGCCTCCAAAAGATTTGGTATAAAAACCAAAAAAATGGTATTGCTGCCTATTGGCGGTATTTCAACGGTCGATAAAACAACCGAATCTCCCAAAGTAGAATTCTTGATCACCCTAGCTGGTCCGCTAGTAAATATTATCATAGCTATTGTCCTGTTTTTTGTAATTCCTGTACGTGACTATATCAGTTTTAATCTTGGTGAATATTTTACAGCCCTAAACGATTTTTCTGTTAGGACCTTTCTTTTCTTTTTGTTTATTGTGAATGTAGCTTTGGCGATTTTCAATATGATCCCCGCTTTTCCTTTAGATGGCGGCCGAATTTTGAGAGCATTATTGGATGTGAAATTCACGCGTGTAAAAGCCACATTTTTAGCAACAAGGATAAGCAATGTTATAGCGATTGTATTGTTATTGATTGGCTTGCTGTTCAATCCGATATTGGTATTCTTATCATTATTCCTCTTGATTGGAAGTTTTAGTGAAAACAGAATCGTAC
>JBBSOJ010000330.1:0-2945 GCA_038259855.1 Flavobacteriales bacterium | reverse complement strand
TTTGGCTTCATTTAGTTGAATGTCAATTTTTTCAGAGGACACGAGATGCCATTTTTTGCCTTCCAACACATCAGCTGTTTTTTTGAGAATGTAGCGTTCCGCTAAATCTCCTGAAATTTTGCGGTTTTCAGAATCTAAATGGGTCAATGTGTTTTCCTCAACAGTATAAGCGTTTCTGTTGCTATCCGAAAAACTTATGATCAGACCTTCTTTACTCCAGGAAAAAGTACCAGTCGTTTCGAAAATAGAATCACTTTTTCCCAAATAGACATCTGTAGCAGTGTAGGTTTTATCTTGATTGAGGGTGACGATGGTTTTGATACCGTCGCAATCCGCACATGGTAGAATGCCTTCGTAAGTACCTTCCCAATTTACAGCCGTCCTATTGTTTTCATCAGCAGAATCGGCTTTTTCTGCTTTGTTATTGACGCCATTGCAACCGAAAAGTAATGACAGTGTCAATAAAGTTATATAGGTGCATTTCATGACAAAAGGTATTTGATTAGATTCAAATAAAGAAAAAATCCCACTAGAAGCAGTGGGATTTAATATCAACTTAACATTTATAATCAGTTATTTGAGAGAAGAAGTTACAGATATAGGTCGTAATAATCGTTAGTTGGGCATAAACTGATAGAACTCATAGTAATTACCTTTGGTATTGTAATATCCCCAAATGAACGTGTCCTTATGCTGAAAAACAGTCTGTAATTTTGTGCTTTTGAGTCCGCGCTTATCTATAAAATCTTCAATTAGGTCGAAACAGTTTTTTGGGACGTCACCTTCCACATGATTAAATTGTGAGTCAAACACACACTCAATTCGAGTTGATTTCGTTTGGTTATAGGAGTCAAATGCCGAGAAAAGTGCAGCGCCCAAAGCACCGCCCAGAATTCCGCCAACAATGGCCATCTCACCCGACTGGATTTTTTCACTAGCGCCAAGGGTCAGGACAAAGTTATCATCGATTTGGTACAAGGTTATTCCAATAGTTGAACCATTGACGTGTCGAATAAAACGTTGGGTTTTTCCTAGATCTCTGTAAAAATTTTGAGTGTCAATTTCATGGATTATTGGCGTGTTTTTAAAAGGGATGCTATCATTACCTTGAATCGTGAAATTTTTTAAAAGTGTATTATCTTTCAGATGATAGATATTAAAATTAATATCATCAGGGTTGGAGTAGACGTCCAAAAATAAGTCATTAAATAAAAAGGAATTTGAATTGGACTTCGCATGCTTCTTATCAAAATTTTTATTTTCGATACTTACAAAGGAATGCGTTTGTTTCTTCAAATCAATTTGAATGATGTAGGTATGTTTTTTGAACGTATTGTTTGTAAGTGTTAGGATGTGATCATTAATATAAATTTTAGTCAATGCGGCCGTAGTTTCAAGCGTGTTTGGAATCGATCCATTGATAATCTCAACAGTTTGGTTGGAGTGTTTGCCGAACAGAACGCCATCCAAAGTAAGTGAAAGGTCATTGTTGGTCCTAAAATCCTCGTTGCTAAAATCATACTCTTTGGTAGTGACACCGCCATTCAAATCAAATCTATAAAGGATTAGTTTTGAGTCATTTTTGACGCAGGAAATGGCGTAGAAGGCTTCGTTATCTTCAACATAACTTATGAAGCGTTCTTTTTTGAAGTCCAATGCTAATTCTTCAGCAATCTTAAAGGAATTATTTTGAAAGTCAATTGTAACACAACCATGTTTGGATTTGCTGGAATTGGTGTAGTATAGCGTATACTTTCTGTCGTCGTGCGCATTGCCAATCAATACGTCGAATGTGTTAGGAAGAGTATCAAAATTTAATTTGTTGACGATCTCTTGTTGATCGTTCAATAGATAACAGATCAACCCATTTCTGACTTTAAAAAACACAGCTGTTTTTCCTGTTTCAGTATCGTTGACGGGAATTACTTCTTCAATTTTTTGATTGTTTATTTCTTCATTGAATTTTAGAAAAGCCCATTGCTCTTGCCCCAACGTGCTTACACCGCAGAACAAACTAATGATAACAAGATATGCTCTTATGGCCATCGCTTAACTAATATGGAGACCATTTGCAACAGAGGCCTCATCCGGATTGACGAATACGAGCTTTCCTTCAGCATTTTCGGTCATCAAAATCATGCCTTCACTCTCAACACCACGTAAAGCCCGCGGTGCCAAGTTGACCAAAACAGTTACTTTCTTACCAATGATGTCTTCAGGTGCAAAACTCTCGGCAATGCCAGAAACAATAGTCCGGACGTCAATACCGGTATCAACTTTTAAGACCAATAGTTTGTTCGCTTTTGGCATTTTTTCGGCTTCGATGATGGTGCCAACACGTAAATCTAATTTTGAAAAATCATCAAATGTGATGGTGTCTTTTTGAGGTCCCACTTTTTTGTTGGCAATCTCGTTTGCTTTTTTGCTTGCTTCCAATTTGTTTAGTTGTTGTTGGATGGTTTCGTCTTCAATTTTTGAGAATAGTAATTCGGCTTTACCAATTTGGTGTCCTGCGGGAAGGAGGGTTTTGTTTGATGATATATCGCTCCATTGATTCCCGATAAAATTCCGATTATCATCGGAATCACTCGAACTGACAGCGAGAATTGACTTAAGTTTTTGAGACGTAAACGGTAAGAACGGTTCGCTCAAGGTCGCTAATGCTGAAGCAATCTGTAGAGCCACAAACATGATTGTTTTGGTGCGTTCTTCATCAACTTTAAATACTTTCCAGGGTTCTTCATCAGCCAAATATTTATTTCCCAATCTGGCAAGATTCATCAATTCCTGTCCAGCTTCTCTAAATCTATAACGTTCTATGGAGCTCGAAATCACATCTGGATAGGCTTTTATTGTAGCTAACGTTTCCTCATCAATTTGAGAAAATTCAGCAGGCTCTGGCACAATACCATCATAATATTTATCGGTCAGAACCACCACACGAT
>JBBSOJ010000329.1:0-2967 GCA_038259855.1 Flavobacteriales bacterium | reverse complement strand
CACTTCCAGATAACAGTATCTCCAACTTCAATGGTTCTGCTAGAATTTGTGTTACCAGCTGCTCCTGGTACGGAGTTGAAACTCCAATCAATATTAATTGTTTCAGTGGATTGTGCCATCGTGGTTAGCGAGGCAATAACCATTGCGAACGTGAGTAATTTTTTCATCATATATATTTTTTTTTAAAAAGTACGAAAAAAAATAATGTAAACCTCCCTAACAGACTCTGTTTTAGACTAAATACATCACTATTTTCGAAATTACCAATTTTATTTACTTAAATACATCTTCCGTCTTGAATACAAATTATAAAATTCATCATCCTTTAAACTGTCAATAAACAAAATACTTTCACCTGTACTTTTCATTTCAGGTCCCAATTTTTTGTTCACGTTAGGAAATTTATTGAATGAGAAAACCGGTTGCTTAATGGCATAACCTTCCAATTGAGGATTAAATTTGAAATCGGTCACTTTCTTTTCTCCAAGCATCACTTTTGTAGCATAATTTACATACGGTTCTTTATAGGCTTTCGCTATAAAAGGAACTGTCCGCGACGCTCTCGGATTGGCTTCAATAATGTAGACCATATCATCTTTTATGGCAAATTGAATATTGATCAATCCAACCGTATTGAGTGCCAAAGCAATCTTTTTGGTATGATCTTTTATCTGTTGCATTACAAATTCTCCCAAATTGAAAGGCGGCAAAGTCGCGTTACTATCACCAGAATGGATGCCACAAGGCTCAATATGTTCCATGATTCCTATGATATATACATTTTCACCATCGCAAATGGCATCTGCCTCTGCTTCAATCGCACCATCAAGATAATGATCGAGGAGTAATTTGTTATTTGGCATCCCTCGAAGTAAATCAACGACATGTTCTTCCAATTCTTTTTTATTGATGACGATCTTCATGCCCTGACCACCTAAAACGTAAGATGGACGAACTAAAATCGGAAAATTCAATTTATCAGCAACTGCCGCTGCTTCGTCTGCTGTTGTGGCAACATCGAATTCAGGAAATGGAATATTATTATCCATCAACAGTTTTGAAAATTTACCTCTATCTTCAGCCAAATCCAACGACTCATAGGTTGTACCGATGATCTTAATACCATAACGATCGAGTTTTTCTGCCAATTTTAAAGCTGTCTGCCCTCCCAACTGAACAATAACCCCTTCGGGTTTTTCATGACGAATAATGTCGTAGATGTGTTCCCAAAATACAGGTTCAAAATATAACTTATCTGCAATGTCAAAATCTGTAGACACTGTTTCGGGGTTGCAGTTGATCATAATGGTTTCATAACCACACTCGGCAGCCGCCAAAACACCATGAACACAGCAATAATCGAACTCTATTCCCTGACCGATTCTGTTAGGCCCAGAACCCAAAACGATTATTTTCTTTTTATCGGTAACCACGCTCTCATTTTCGGACACGCTTGTACCGTCTGAAGATTCGACTTCATTTTCGAATGTGGAATAGTAATAAGGGGTTTGTGCCTTAAATTCTGCAGCACAGGTGTCGACTAGTTTATAAACACGTTTGATATTAAACTCATCTCGCTTATTGTAAACCTGACTTTCCAAACACCCCAACATGTGAGCAATCTGTCTATCGCCATAGCCTTTTTGTTTAGCTTCCAACAGCAAATCGCGTTCGATGTTATCAATTTTAAAGTTTGAAATTTCTCTTTCAAGATGGTATAATTCTTCATATTGCTTTAAGAACCACATATCAATTTTTGTAATTTCGTGAATACGACTCAACGGAATTCCCATTTGAATCGCATCATAAATAACAAACACCCGATCCCAACTTGCGAAGGTGAGTTTTTCAATGATCTGATCGTAATTTTTATAACCTTTCCCATCAGCTCCCAGTCCATTTCGTTTTATTTCAAGTGACTGTGTCGCTTTATGTAGCGCCTCTTGAAACGACCGACCGATGGCCATCACTTCGCCAACAGCTTTCATTTGAAGACCGAGCGTTCTGTCAGATCCTTCAAACTTATCAAAATTCCAACGTGGGATTTTCACTACGACATAATCTAAAGTCGGCTCAAACAATGCTGAAGTCGATTTGGTGATTTGATTGCTCAATTCATCCAAATGGTATCCAATGGCTAATTTGGCAGCAATTTTGGCAATAGGATATCCTGTTGCCTTACTCGCCAATGCAGATGAACGCGATACCCGAGGATTAATCTCAATAGCAATGATATCTTCATTCTCGTCAGGACTCACTGCAAATTGTACGTTACAACCACCAGCAAAATCGCCAATACTCCGCATCATGTGGATAGCCATATCACGCATTCTCTGATAGGTTGTGTCCGACAAAGTCATAGCGGGCGCCACTGTTATGGAATCACCTGTATGAATCCCCATAGGATCCATGTTTTCAATCGTACAAATAATAACAACGTTGTCATTTCTATCTCGTAATAATTCCAATTCATATTCTTTCCACCCGATCAATGCTTTATCGATCATCACCTCATGAATGGGTGATACCTCGAGCCCACGGGTTAGAAGTTCATCAAACTGATCTTCCGTGTGCACAAATGCGGCCCCATCGCCTCCAAGTGTGTAAGATGCCCTAATAACCAGTGGAAAGCCAAAGGTTTGAGCAATTTCCTTGCCTTTTAGGTACGAATTGGCAGTTGCTTGCGGTGCCATGCCCACTCCAATTTTAAGCATCAGCTCCCTGAACTTTTCCCTATCTTCCGTAATGTTAATAGCATCGATATCAACACCAATTAATTTGACATTAAAATCATTCCAAATCCCCTTCTCGTCTGCCTGAATACATAAATTGAGGGCCGTCTGTCCGCCCATAGTTGGCAATACAGCGTCAATTTGAGGATGTTCCTTAAGAATTTTAACGATTGATTTAGTTGTCAATGGCAACAGATAAACATGGTCAGCCATCGTAGGGTCTGTCATGATCGTT
>JBBSOJ010000328.1:0-2995 GCA_038259855.1 Flavobacteriales bacterium | reverse complement strand
GTTTATGCTGCCTATCTAACCGACGGACAGGAAAACGCGGCCATAATGGCCATTTATGAAAAGACCAATAATATGGAATTGGCTATAAAGGAATTCACTTCTAAATCCTAATACTATGAAAAACTCAATGAAAATTTTGGATCACTTTAACAATAGAAAAGTTGTGGGTAAAACAAAAATGGCAACGCTGATAATTATACTCATTATATCTTTTTTATTGCCTGCACGCGCTGCGTGCCAGGGAATGCCCACGTATGACAACACCAATTTTATAAGCTTGGTAAAACAACTTATAGAATCCGGGAAACAGACCGCAAACATTATCAAGACCGTTGAATTCTTAAAAACCCAAAAAGAAAACCTTGAAAAGGTCAACGATGTGGTTAAACAGTTAAAGGCAGTTCGCGAAATCGGGCGCAATAATCAGCGATTGATCCAAGTAATGCAAAATGACCTAAGAGACATTTTAAACAGTCCTTTCATAAAACCTGATGAAGTATCAAGAGTATCGCAATCTTTCAGCGCTATAGTCGAGAACTCTTTGGACACCATGGATTTTATAGATCAAATTCTATCCAGTGATTATCTAAAAATGAGCGATGGAGAACGTGCCGAAATTTTAAAAGAAAAGGAAGTGGAATCTAGGGAAATGGTGTCTAATATAACCACTAAAACAAAACGCTACAAGGATATCATTTCATTTAGAAAGATGCAGGACAAAATTAATAACCGCGAAACCGAATATTAGAGATGACCGCAACCATAATTTTAGGAATAGGATTGGAATACATAGATACGGTTTTCCAAACGATACAGAACAGTAGTTTCTCGCAATATATTATTGCAGGAATGAAGACGCTTGCTGTTTTGTTTTTTCTGGTCAATATCCTCAAAAAATATAATGAAGGTGTTGCCGATAAAGACGGCTATACCTGGGGATTGACCCCAAGTGAACTTGCTAAAAATTTTGCAATAGTTCTGTTAGTAATATTTTCAACTCAAGTATTGGGATTCTTTGATGGTATCCTGGTCGCAATTGAAGGGCAATATCGTGCCACCGCTCCTGCTCTACTGCCCTTACAGATGCAGGATCTTCCAATAGAAGAAGACATAAATCTTTTTGATGCCGCAAAAAATGCAATGTCTTTACTTTATGAAGCATTAATAACGCCACTTTATGGTTTCAAGATATTGGCTTTTATAATCAGTCTCTTTCTATGGATATTGGACTTATTTATTTACCCGCTGTTTTTAGCCGAACGCTATTTTCTTCTTGGAATTATGCAAGCGTTTTTCCCATTGGTCATAAGCTTGGCCGTATTTGAAAAATTCCGATCACTTGCTTATTCATTTTTCAAGTTATATGCGGCGGTTTATATGCTGGTGCCAGCGTTTTTTTTGGTCAACATATTTATCAACGCCATCTATACCGAAATCAATACCAATTTTTGGCCAAATCTTTTTGGTACTGATGCAGGCCAAGGCTTTTTTGCTCCTGTAGTACAGTTAGGCTCTGTTTTCTTTATAGTATTTCTGAAATTTAAATTATACAGTCGTGCCACATCATTCACGCTCAGATTATTTAATAGCTAAACTAACACATATGAAAACTCCTTATAGAAATATATATAGCGTATTAAAGTTAAACAGGCTCATAGTTTTAACCGTTATCGTGTGTACTTTGTTATCCAGCACCTTTTCGCTTTGGATGGCCTTTACCACCAACAAAAATGCTCTCAATAGTGCGTTTGCCATCAACACCGATGGCAGCATCATTCCGCTGAAGCTCGTTTCCCAAAAGGAGAATTTCGCGGTAGAAGCATTAGCGCATTTAGAACAGTTCCACAATTACTTCTATAACATTGATGCTAGCAACTATGAACGGAACTTAAAGAAAGCCCTGTGGCTAGGCAATAGTTCTGTTGACAACCTCTACCGTCAGAAAAAAGCAGATGGCGTCTATAATCGATTATTACAATACTCCTTGGTTCAAAAAGTACTCAGTATTGACTCCAATTTAAATGAAGCTGATGGAACGTATAGTTTCACGACCACCACCATTTTTGAAATCAACAGAGGCGTCATAACCGACACCTATGAATTGGTCTCCACAGGGAAATTGATAATGGTTGACCGGAACTTCCCGAACAATCCACACGGATTATTGATTACCGATTACTTCGAAAACACCTTAAAAAAAATTCAAAATGAAAATAGAAAAAAATAAAATAGTCTTTGCAACAGTATTAGCAGTGATTTTCATTTTCCTTATTTCCTATTCACTCATGATCATGGGAGATGATAAAAGTGAAAGTAAGAACCTTAAGCAAACCTCGATCCCAGATTTACAAGAAAACCAAAAGCAATATGATTCAAAATTGGATGCCATCAATGACCTTAAAGAGGTACGGGAAACCAACGCACCTAGCATCTATAATGAAAAACTGATTGATTCTTTAGGCTTTTACGATCCTGATTTGCCACAACGTGAAAAAGAGCGCATTGTAGATAGTATTTACAACTCAGGCAAAATCCAATACTCCGAAAAACGATATCAAAATTTTGGAAAAGAAAAAGTGACTCGAATGGATAAAAAACAGATTGATTCCACCGAAATCAAGACTGAACAAAAAATTCAAGCTAAAGAACTGGGGCTGGAACACCAATTGTTTTTCGCTGCTTCGCCAAAGCCAAATGATAGTGCCACACACGGCCATACCGACGAGAGCATTTACGTCGCTGTTGATGGGGATCAGATTGTAAAGGCCAAGACGCGATTAAGAATGCGTCTCACTAAAGCAGCAACAATCAACAATAGACTGATGCCAAAGAATACGCTTGTCTTCGGGTTTATAAGCTTTCAGCCCAATCGCACTTTAATCAACATTGAGAACATCGATCATCATCCCACTAAGCTCAAAGCATTTGATTTGCAAGATGGAAGCGAAGGCATTTATGTAGAAAATAATTTTCGAGCTGAAGCCACCAATGAAGT
>JBBSOJ010000327.1:0-3099 GCA_038259855.1 Flavobacteriales bacterium | reverse complement strand
TTTTGAAAGTATGCTAACATCAAAATGATTAGTCCGAAAATTGATAGAAAAAGTATTTTTTTGTTATTAGCGATCATTTTTTCTTGAATGCAATACAAAACCTATATAACTGTAACATCATTAATTACTAATTAAATATCTATAATTTATAACCAACCTACTTTTTAGAATCCTCCGACACATTAGCATCGTCCGTCTTGTCTTTTCCCTTCAAATATTCGGGCAATTCCATACCGGCCATGTTGAACATTTCCTGTAATGGCGGTACCGATTTGTACATACCAGACAAGAAGTTGGCGGTAGAGGTTTTCCCATCGGTTCCAGAGCCGTTTTCCCAAACGGTCACTTTATCAATTTTGATGTTCTTGATGGCTTCTGATTGCATGCGTACCAAATCTGGTAATTTATCTGCAATTAAAAGAAGAACCGCGTCTTTGGAATTGTTGCCTGCAGCCTTCACAATCTGATCTAAACCAGCCGCTTGTTTTGTCAAGACTTCATAAAGTCCTTGCGCCTCCGCTTGGGCCTTAAATAAGATGGCATCAGCTTCCCCTTTCGCTCTGCGACGAATGCGCTCGGCTTCGGCTTCGGCATCAATCTCCACTTTCTGCTTATCGATCTCTGCTGGCACGATGATATCGGCCATTTGGGACGATCGTACGCGCTCGGCTCTAGCAATTTCCGCTTGCTTTTCGGCGGCATAGGATTCTTCCAGTCCCATGGCGGTTTGTACTTTTTCGGAAGCGGTGGCCACACGATCGGCTTCGGCTTCTCGCTGACGTCTTAAGGAATCAGAATTGGCAACGGCGATTTTTGCCGTATTCTCACCTTCTACTGCTTGCGCATTGGCAGCAGCCACTTTAGAACGTTGGTCTTGTACGGCATTGGCCTCCCCAATCGATCCATCCCTTACTTTTTCGGCAACCGATTTACGAGCGGCATTAATGGCGTGAGCAGCCGCTTCTTTACCCAACGCTTCAATATAACCCGATTCATCTACGATATCGGTAATATTCACATTGATCAGTTTCAGACCTACTTTTTTAAGTTCCGTTTCCACACTTTGTGAAATGTTAGTCAAAAATTTATCTCTATCATTATTGATTTCCTCAATATCCATAGAGGCAACAACCAAACGAAGTTGACCGAAGATGATCTCTTTTGCCAATTCCTGTATGTCTTGCATCGGCAGACCCAATAGGCGCTCGGCTGCATTTTGCATCACGCCAGGTTCGGTAGAAATCCCGATCGTAAAACGCGATGGGACATTCACACGAATGTTCTGTTTTGATAACGCGTTGACCAAATTCACTTCGATGGACATTGGCGTAAGATTCAAGAATTCATAATCTTGAATGACTGGAAATATAAAGGCAGCACCCCCATGGATGCACTTGGCAGACTGCCCGCCACCTACTTTTCCATAAACCACCAAAATTCGATCTGACGGACAGCGTTTATAGCGTTTGATCAGAATGATCAGGAATACAAATACAAAAAGAATGGCCACGATCACGGCGATCGGTAAGCCTAAATTAAAGCTATCTTGAGCTAGGAGGTAATTCATAATGTTCTGGGTTTATTGGTTCGATTGGTTTTACGGTATGGGCCACAATCAAAATACCGTTGCTGGTGACATCGACTATTTTAATGATGGTTCCTGATTTGAGTTCGGTAAAGGCATCGGTAAGGGCATCCAATTCTCTTAAGGTCCCTTGCACTCTGACGCTCACTTTGCCCATGCGAGTGCGATTCTGGCCTATGGAAAGATAGACTTCGCCAATGGCACCTAAAGCATTTTTATAATCTAAAGTGCCGCTATCGGTCAGTTTTTTCATAAAATGAAACATCGCTGCCATAATAGCCATCATGATGAGGCCCGATATGGTAGATATAATGATGGTCATCGGTTTTGACAGATCGGCATCCATACAGGCAATACCGCTCCAACCAAAAATAGTAAAGAATCCGATAAGGTTTTTTAAGGTGATGAATTGAAATTCAATGCCGGTGTCTGCATCTATACCTGCATCCACAGCGTCAAAATCATCGCCTCCGTCAACGCCAAGAAACGTCATAAGGATGATGATGGTAAAGACCAGCGATCCTAGAATAGTAATTAGCCAGTAAAATTTTGAAAATGCTTCTAAATCTGAAAACCACTCTAGCATAACACCACGTATTAAATTAGACTTGTAAGATAAACGCTTTCAATTTAGTTATCAAAATTTGGGGCGTTTATATTATCAGTAGTGTTTTAATAGGATTTGTTACAGATTTTTAAACAGAGGATAGATTGGAGATGTTTGACTTGAGACAACAGATAGGAGAATCGGGACAAGAGCGTATGAATCACTAATTATTCTACAATCTCCACTCTCTAAATCCTATTCTCTAATTCTACTTCGAATCTATTCAAAACGATAGTTGACGCCGAACAGAAAATTGCCTTTGGGCATGGGCACTAAATTGGTTTCTGTGTACTCTGTGTTAAAGATATTGTTGGCATACATGGATAATTCAAAATCCTTTATGGTAAAAATGACACTGGCATCAACAACACTGTACGTCTCACCTGTAGCGCGTTCAGCATATTTGTATACGATATTCTGCGAGAGGTTTTTGAGAAAGCGAGTACTTAATCGAGATGTAAAATGATGTTTTAGCGAATTGATGGAATAGCGCGAGAAATTGGCTTGCACATCTTTTAAGTCATCTTCCAAATAATTATAGGACGCATTGATGCTTTGATTAAATTGACCCATTTTAAAATTATAGTTAGTGCTGATCTCAAAACCTTTCGTATTCAGTTCAGCAATGTTGACAGCCTGAAAGAGGTCGTCTTCATTCGCCTTTACGTAATCAATGACCTTATTGGAATCTCTGTTATAGATCGCCAATGTGGCGGTGAAATTATTCTTACTGAATTTTATCCCCAGTTCTTCGGCGATGGCTTCTTCCGGATCTAAATTTTCATTCCCCAACGTTGTCGGGTCACTGTAATATAAGTCGGTATAGGTTGGAATGCGATAGGTATATCCAATGTTTCCATATAGTTTAACGTGCTCGCTAAGATCATACCCAACATCCATTCCTGGG
>JBBSOJ010000326.1:0-3169 GCA_038259855.1 Flavobacteriales bacterium | reverse complement strand
AAGGGTGTAATAAAGGTCATAATTTATTAATAATCAATTCGGTCTCCTTTTTCGCTCCATTTTTTAAACGGCTCTAATGCGATCTCTCTTGCGAACTGCTCAAATGGGATGCTTCTCTTATCGTAGGAAAGTTCAATTTCTTTGTAAATGAATTCATCATCAAAACCGACACTTGCGGCATCCTTTTGTCCGCTTCCATAGTATACTTTGTCTAGTCTTGCCCAATAAATAGCACCAAAACACATTGGGCAGGGTTCGCATGAGGTGTAAAGTTCGCATCCATCGAGCTGAAAAGAATTCAAATTTTTACAGGCATCCCGTATGGCCATCACTTCGGCATGGGCGGTAGGATCGTTGTTGGATGTTACTTTATTATGTCCTCTGCCAACAATAACACCCTCTTTTACGATCACACAACCAAAGGGTCCACCATCGTTATTATTCATACCTGTTAAGGCGGCCTTAACGGCTTCTTGCATAAATCGTGTTTTATCTGCCATAGTCATATTTAAATTTTAAGATGATTAGAAAATTGTCCGGATCCATTATTTTATGAATAAGGAATCTAACTTGCGAAATTAATCTTTTCAGAGTGGATTAAAATGGATAGCCGATCGCAAAATTCAATATCGGATTCCCAACGTCAAAATTAAAACGTTGACCTTCCGGAAGTGATGGATCATGAAAAGGCGCCGCCAAATCAAAACGGATAACAAAACTCTGGATATCGACGCGGATGCCTGCTCCGGCACCCATGCCCAATTCATTTATAAAGTTACTCGTAAATTTATCCTGACCATTAAACGTCGGATTCTCCACTGAATTCCAAATATTTCCGGCATCGGCGAATACAGCACCTTTTAAAAAACCAAAAATTGGAAAGCGATATTCAACATTGGCTTCCAAACGAATATTTCCCGTTCTGTCAAAAAAGCTCTCTGCGTTATTCACGGCACCATCGTATGTGCCAGGTCCTAGAGATCGAATCCTAAAAGCTCGGACACTGTAAGGACCACCAGAAAAGTATTGTTTCACAAATGGAACCACATCCGAATTACCATAAGCTAAACCATACCCAGCAAATATTCGTGTTGCAATCTTCTGATCTTTACCAAAATTAAAGTGATACCTTATATCTACGTCCGCTTTTATATATTGTGCATATTCAAGGCCTAAAAACGTTTTTGGAGCGTCAGGTGTTTCCTCTTTGCCCAACAAGCTGATAGAGTTGCCCGCAACGTCCAGAGTAAAGTTCAGAAATTTTTGATGTACCCGGTTGGCGTCAACCATACCATTGTAAGTGAACGAATACGTAAGTCCAGAAATGAATTGCTGTTCGAAACTACGTTGCAAAAAGGGGTTGTCAGATAAGATGTCGTCAAATTCAGGCGTAGTATTGGTCAGTTCTGTATAATTTATAGAGATTGGATTTATGTCATGGGTTACGTATTTATTGGCATCCCATGAGTAACCAAAAAGGGCGGTACTTGACAATAAGGTATATAATTTGCTTCTATTGAGATAATCAACACTGATTGAGGTCTTTGTTTTCGGAATTGAATATTTAAAAAAATCATCCCCAATAGCAATCGGAAAAATCACTCTCGGAAAGATCAACTCGTTTTTTAGTCCAAGTTCCAAACTCGTTTTTCCTGAATTTTGCCCACCGCCCAATTGCGCTTCATAACCAACTTTAACCGTTGTGTTGAACGTTTCACCGCCGCCAAACACATTTCGATTGCTATAGGTCAATGCTAGGGCTGGACCTGTGAAGCTATTGGATTTTGTGACCACCTGCAATTCTGCCTTAAAAGCGCGCTTTTTCAGTGGAGATAAATAAATATTGGCCTCTAATATCCCTAAACTGTCAGTGGCCAGCGTGTCAATTTCCTTATATTGAATATTCACGTATTTATACGCGCCAATAGTGGATAATCGTCTTGCTGTGTTTCGGGACGTTTCGGGATTGTAAAATTGATTTTCATCAATGGTTATAAAAGGATCAAGTCGTTTTGGCTTGAATAAAACTTCTTTTTGAATGTAATTTTTCTCATCAAATCGCACCACGTCCTTGGAAATTGAATCCGCTACTTCGTAATTGGGATAGATATTGACTTTAGAAATCTTATAAGGAATGGTCGATTTTTTGGGTACGGCATTTTTCAATTTTAAAAATAGATCGAAACTTTTATTGTCATAACGATTTGTATCGGCTTCAAATATCAGAAAGGTATCATCAAAATTATAATAGCCTTTGTTCTTAAGACTATTGTCAATCCTCAAGCGTTCTTTCTTCATGTTGCTTAAATCAAATCGCATTCCTGTCTTAAAGGGCGATGTTTTTAGCAACTCCTTTATGTCACTTTCGATGGGCGACGGCATGGAATCCAATTGGTAGGTCGCCATCCGGTAGGGTTTAGGAATGTCTACGGAATATATAACTGATGCTTTTTGTTCAGTTTCTTCAAATTCTGACGAAGCCTTGCTATAAAAAAAGCCTCTATTTTCCAAACGATTCAATAAAAGATCCTGAATTTCATAAGCTTCAACGTCCGATTGGTATACCGGTTCCTCTCCAAATTTCTTGTTTAAAAATCGATTGATAAAACCAGGTTTTTCTTGTTGATTTTTATAATGATAGTACAAACCCAAATGCATGCCAAGAATTTTGGAATTGGGCTCGGGACTTAAGACAGATTCTAATTCTGCTTGCAAGGCGTCCTGACTTTTCAATATCGAATCGGATGCGATCGCGACCGTTGCTCCGGTATATAAACGCTCATTTTCTGGAATGTATTTGGCGATGCTACAAGAGTAGAGACTTCCCACCAGGAAGAGAAACGTGGCTAAATATTTAAGATTTGATTTCAAATGATTCGATTATTTTCTTTTATCACTACGAGCGATGATTCATTAAGGTACTAATTAAGTAACGTAACGAGAAGTTTAACCTTATTATGTTACTGATTTGATTGTTAGATTCTGTATCGATTTTGATGGTCTCGAAATACTTGTTTCTCGATACGTTCCGATGGCATCGAAACACTCGAACGGGCATCATTCATTTTTTTTCGCTATTCATCTTTCTTCTCTTCAATACTCTTATTTGTTGCTTCTTCCTTCGCTTTCTGTGCTTCTTCTGCAGCTTCTTTGTCAGCCTCTATTTGTT
>JBBSOJ010000325.1:0-3227 GCA_038259855.1 Flavobacteriales bacterium | reverse complement strand
GCCATTGAAGTCAGAAAAACCAAATTAAGAGAGATCTTGGTACAAAATGAGCAATCTTCAAATTTAGTAATGGCGGCCAAGAATTTAGGAATTATTTAAGTTCATCAAATCTTATGCTCTATCTCGAAAGTTGAATCCTAATAACATCAGTCGTATAAATAGTTCGTTTACTTTAGATAAAAAGTCGTTGACTCTTAGGATTGTGTCTTCACACTTCCGTTATAAGTGATATGTTCAACACATTAAAATAGCTTTAGATTCTCATAGTTTAATTTTTAATTTTTCTTTTGCAATGATCAATTTCTGAGTGGCCTCACTAACTATAAGCGATCAATATAAATTATGCTCTACTCCGTATAATTGCTTAATTATCTCTTTTAGATTGGCTATAATTTGCTTGATTTAAGTTGTAATATTGAGATGATCTTCTTCTTAAAAAACCTGAGTCTGTCTTTCAGATAAAATTTGAGTAAGTTTGTCTTAGAATCAGAAAATATTAGAGCCCATTTATAATCAAAACTCTGTAACGAAATTATTAAAAGTGAACGTAGAACAACCACAAAAAAACAAGCCAAATAAACGGCTTAATCCATATATAAAGTTTACGTCTGTAGCTATACAAATGGGCGTTACTATTTTTTTAGGGAATATATTGGGCGCCTGGCTAGATAAAAAATTTTCTACCACATATTTAGAAAATCTAATTACACTACTTGCTGTTTTTTTGGCTATGTATTTTGTAATCAGTCAAGTTATAAAGACATCAAAGGAAGATGAGTAAAAGCATTCCAATTCACATATTTATCATTTTACTTATAGGTGTAATCGTTTATTATCTACAAACATTTGTCTTTTCTAATTCACGATTTGGTTTAGAAAATGTATACCTTTTTCATGTGATCGCATCAACTGTTGTTTATGTAGCTTTAGAACTGCTTTCAAAAACACAGAAATTTAAAAACCAAATTGGTTTTCTGTACCTGGGCACTATATTTTTTAAAGTAGTGCTATTTGTTGGTATTTTTAATGGTACTGTTATGAGTGTGAAGTCAATGACAGATAAAGAAATCTTCAGCCTACTGCTACCTGTATTTATTTTTCTCTTTTTAGAAGTGTACTTTATCTCCAAAATTTTAAACAAAACAATCTAAAAAACTTATAGAAAAAAAGCATTTGTTTTTAGGTTTATTTACTTAATTTTGCACGGAATTTAGAAATGCTTTTTTTTGATTTTACAACAATGAAGATAGCTCAACATACTTTGAAATTATTATGCTTTTTGTTAATTACACTGTCTGGTAGTATTTCATTCGCAGCAAATGATACTACTCAGAAAGATACAGGTGAGATAAATACATCTGAAAAGGTGAAAGATTATATAGCGCACCACATTAAAGATTCACATGATTTCCATTTAGTATCTTATACAAATGATGCTGGCGAACGTAAGCATGTTGGTTTCCCATTACCAGTTATTTTGTGGTCTAGCAACGGATTAGCTACGTTTATGTCTTCAGAGTTTCATCACACTGATGACGGTAGCGTCATTGTTGAAAAGAACGGATCTAAATTTGTTAAAGTACACAGTAAAATATACGAATTAGAACCTAACGCATCGTCTATTTCTTTTGACGATGAAAAGCACCCAATTAATGCCAATAGGGTTATCGATTTTTCTATTACTAAAAGTGTTTTTGGAATGCTAGTAGCGGGAATATTAATGTTGCTTCTATTTGGTGGTTTAGCGAGACAATACAAAAAAACTGCTATCCCAAAGGGTTTTGGTCGTGTTTTAGAACCATTGGTAATTTATGTACGTGACGAGATAGCAAGACCCAATGTTGGTGAAAAGCATTACAGAAAATTTACAGGTTATTTATTAACTGTATTCTTCTTTATCTGGGTACTTAACCTTATGGGATTGACTCCGCTAGGTTTTAATGTAACTGGTCAGCTGGCAGTTACTGCTGCTTTAGCGGTATTTACACTTATAATATATACAGTTAGTGGTAATGCTGACTATTGGAAACATATGCTATGGATGCCAGGTGTGCCGGTTCTTATCCGTCCCTTTTTAGCGGTAATTGAAATTGCAGGTGCTTTTATAGTCAAACCGTTTTCATTATTAGTGCGTTTGTTTGCCAATATTAGTGCAGGACATATTATAGTGATGAGTTTGATTGCTATAATGGTGGTTATGAAAACAGAGTTGGGTGCATTTGGATCGACGTTATTATCATTCGTTTTGTCATTATTTATTACGTTAATCGAGTTGTTAGTAGCCTTTTTACAGGCCTATATTTTTACAATGCTTTCAGCATTATTCATTGGAATGGCGGTAGCAGAACACGATCATGACCACAAACATGATGATCATGGAAAAGAATCCACAGACGCAGAAGATGTGAGAAGTGAGTTCATTTAATAAGAGTTTTTTTTTAATTTAATTATATATCATTTATTATGGAACCAGTAACGTACAATTTAATTGGTGCAGGATTAATCGTAATCGGAGCAGGAGTTGGTCTTGGTCAAATTGGAGGAAAAGCAATGGAAGGTATTGCTCGTCAGCCAGAAGCGGCAGGGAAAATTCAAACAGCGATGATTATTATTGCAGCACTTTTGGAAGGTTTAGCATTTGGTGCTTTATTCTTAGGAAAATAAGAAACCAAACACAAATCAAAAACACGATCCTATAACGATTGGTTATAGGATGTGTTTTTTTAAAAAATTAGAAAAAACACACATCAAATGGAAACATTATTAAACGACTTTTCACCGGGATTATTTGTGATGCAAACAGTCATTCTGTTGGCCTTAATTTTCTTAATGGTGAAATTTGCTTGGAAGCCAATTATTGGATCCTTAGACGAAAGAGAGTCCGGGATTAAAGCAGCATTGGAGGCAGCTGAAAATGCAAGACGTGAAATGGAAAATCTTCAAGCAGATAATCAGAAATTATTGCAAGAATCGAGATTGGAGCGTGAGAACATGCTTAAGGAAGCTCGTGAAATAAAAAAGTCAATGATTGAAGATGCCAAGGATGAAGCTAAAAATCAAGCTAATGCGATGATTGAACAGGCTTTAGAAGCCATTGAAAACGAAAAAAGATCAGCCATGGCTGAACTTAAAAATCACGTGGCAAGTTTATCCATTGAAATTGCTGAGAAAGTGGTGCGTCAAGAACTGGAAAACAAAGACAAACAACTAGAGTTGGTGGAGTCTAT
>JBBSOJ010000324.1:0-3229 GCA_038259855.1 Flavobacteriales bacterium | reverse complement strand
TAGTCACTTTTCGCTAAAATTGTGTGTTTCAGCATGGATTTTTCGCACAACATCTAAAATTTTTCTTCTACTAATAAATCGGTTGCAAGTTTGTAGTCACTCCTTAATTTTTAATACATCTTTTTTAGGGCTGCCCTTCCTGAAAAATTTGATGGAGACATAGGGCACTCAACTAAACCATTGGTACCTATGATTACAAAAATTACTCCTAACTATTCTAAGATTACATTGTTTAATGGACTCCTGGTGGCAGTTATGCTGCTGACTGCTGTAGGTAGCGTTGCACAAACGGTATCTAAAGTTTCTCCAACTCGAGTAACACAAAAAACGACCATTACTATCTCAGGGTCTGGGTTTGGCGCAAGCACACCAATATCATTTGCAGGAAATGCTATTTCATTTAATAGAAACTCTTGGGCACCGAATGAAATTGTTATCGAGATAACAACACAGACTCTCGATAATAACATTAGCGCCATGCTAATAGTTAACGGGTCTAATGCAAGCATGATAACCTTTGTTGGGCCATCAGAAAAAACTTTAGAAAACAATAGCGAAAATAGAATAAGAGAAGTTTATACGAGTTGGAATGGCTTTTGGAAATCTAGTCAATTCAAAAAAGATGTTAGAGAGACCTTTCCCAACAACAAACACGATTTATTGGGATTCAAAATGAATTATTCAAGTGAGGATATTATCTTCTCGACAGGTGTCAACGATTCTTTGCTTGAAGCCAATCTTACTGCTCAGGGTGTCAATGTTTCAGATGCCACAAAATATATACGTCAAGGTTTTAAGGCATATTCTACTAATGGAATTAAGGGAAGAACACATAAGGATAACTATCTTGCAATGGCAGATATGATTGACGGTGAAAAAGACATTAGGGTCTTGAATGATAATGTTAGACGTACAGTTTATGATGTTATCATCGATGGTTCTAATGGTCAAGGTTTAGAATTAGGAACTGGTATTGCCAATTTTAATCAAAACACAAACATTCGTTTTTTTAGTGGTAACGGCAAGGTGGGTGCATTAGATGATGTCCCCGATTTATTAATTACTCAAATAGCCGATCCTAATAGAAATAAACCTGACATTTATTATTATGCTGATTTGGAAGGTAATGTTGTCGGCAGGCCTATTAGGCTGAAAATTGATGATAATGATACTAGCTCTCTTAGATTATTTGAGTGGCGGTTAGATTTATATAAGATGATTAATCCAACTGCATATGAAGTCTCACTACCTCAGGAATCAGGCTCTTTGTCATCTGGACAAACACGTCCTTACAGAATGGGCGCATTCAAATTGAGCGATTTTGGTATTGAAGGTGATTCTTTAAATCCACAAACATATATAGGAAATATTAATAATATTAATATGATGGCAGGAGGAGCTGCTGATGTATCTTTTATAGCGTATAATAAAAAGGCATTTGATATTAAATCGCCAACAATTGATTTAGTTCCTATCTCAAGAAATGTATGTGAAACAGATATAGAGAAATCTGTAACGTTTAATACGAGAGCATTAATAGAAAATGGTACAGGCTCTTCAGAAGAGGAATTGAAATACAAATGGTTTAAGAATAACGAAAGCATAATGGGTGCTAATAATGACAATTATACAATTCCAGCAGTAGTTGCTTCTGATATAAATGAGAACTACAGAGTAAGGATTTATAATGAATTTGGTGCTATTGATTTGAATTTTGCATTGTCTTTAGGTGGCACGCCAACTTTTTGGGATGGATCAAATTGGAAATATCCGTCTAGTTTTTATGACGAAGGAACATTGCGATTTCCTATTAGCGAAGCGGATAGAAATTTGATTTTTTCTGAGAATTATACAGGTGAGCTAGTAGATTTAGAAGGCTGTGATTGTAGGGTTATAGGTGGTAAAGAAGTAATTATTCCCTCTGGCCATACTATTAAACTCTATAGGAATCTTGTTGTTGACGTTCCTATAGATATTTTTAATGAAAGTGGTGTTAAGATTGATGAAACAAAAGCAGGCAAATTTACCCTTGAAGACAACGCCAGCTTAATCCAAACAAAACCGGTTAACACGAACCAAAATAGTGGTGAAATTATTGTAAAAAGGACAGCTAAGCAACTCCAAATGTTTGATTACGTCTATTGGTCCTCGCCTGTTAGGGACTTTAACGTGGGAGGCTTGAATGGCTCACGCAGTTACGAGTGGGATGTGACCAAAGTTAATACCTCTAATAACACAGTGGGAAATTGGGTTGCTCCTGTAGGATTAGGAGTGATGGAGCCAGGTAAAGGCTACATCGTTAGAATGCCGTTACCAGGTTCAGGACCACCAGTCGGTGATCTTACATATGAAATAGAAAATAAGATTATCGGTGTCCCAAATAACGGCGAATATCAAATTGACGTAGCGTTATCTCCAGGCAAACCAATCACTGACCCAGATAGTGGTTGGAACTTAATAGGAAATCCTTACCCATCGGCTTTAAATGCCGATTCATTTCTATCTACAAACTCTTCATTGCTGGAAGTAATTGACGGTGGCGTATATTTGTGGACTCATAAAACAGAAATTATAAAGGCTGGCGTCAATCCATTTTATCAAAATTTTGGATATAATTATAATTCAGCTGATTATCTGGTGTACAACTTTACTGCGTCTCTAGATCCTGCTTTTGACGGCAATATTGCTTCAGGCCAAGGATTCTTTGTAAAAGCCATGAATCCAGGAAATGTCAAATTCACGAATGCGATGCGTTTTGAGACTGGTGTAGAGAACTATGATAACTCACAATTTTTCAGATCAAGTGGTGATTCAAAAAATGCAAAAGGCTCTGATTCTGAAAAGCAATTGCTATGGTTATCATTAACTAATGAGGCTAAAATTGCCACAGTAGCAGTAGTGGGCTATGTGCAAGGTGCCACCTATGGAAAAGACAATTTATATGATGCGTCCCACATGGGCAATAATGATTTTAGTTTGTACACCCAAGTGTCAGAAGACCGATTGGTCATCCAAGGCCGTCCGTTGCCATTTGATAGCTCAGATAAAGTTACCTTGGGCGTTGCCGTGCCAACAAACGGCATTTACAATATTGGCATCGATCATTTAAAAGGAAGCATCATGGGCAATACTGAGCAAGCCATCTTTTTAGAGGACACGTACCAGAATGTGTTTCATGATTTAAGAAAGTCACCGTATAGTTTTACCGCTACTGCAGGAGATATGAAAG
>JBBSOJ010000323.1:0-3267 GCA_038259855.1 Flavobacteriales bacterium | reverse complement strand
CTTGAAACAATAGATGCCGTGGCCTGTCCGGAGACAGCCTCACTAATGGTCACTCTATTGGAAAATGAGTTGGAGGTACATGTTCCGTAATTGGTTCTAGCAAAAAAGGTACCTGCCTGATTTACCGTCAGCGTATTCCCCGAAGAAACAAAAACGGAGGTAGTTGCACTTGTTTCCCTAAACCAATTAAAGGTTAGAGACGGATAATTTAAAGGCGAATCATTCTCACCACTACCAGGATTGTCAATGGCTAAGAGGTAACTTCCACCGGTACAAAAGGCTCCAGTAGACACTAGATTATTAATGGTGAATGGCGTATCTTGACTTTTATAATAGGCAGCAAATGTTATGGAATTTGAACTCGTCGCCACAGGGGCTGTACTTTTGATTCGAATTTTGTAGCCTTCACCGGACGAATTTGTTGGAACTGAAAACGTCACGGTAGCCGGAGACGTTGTTATTGCTCCTGCTGTCGAAGTAAATACAACCACAGGTGCTGCAAAACTTCCCGTCGCATCCGACATTTCAATTCTAAATTGGTTGGTAGATGCCAATGCTGAAGGTGGGGAAAATACAAAAGTTGCATTATACATATTAAAAGAACCACTGGCACACGCTTGGGAAAAACCAAGATTTGGAGCACCAATAATCACTTGCGCATGTACACGATCTGCCATAAGGAGAACGAGCAAACAAGCAATAATGTGACGTTTTTTTAATAAAGTAATGTTTTGCATGCACTATATTTTTTTGATGTTCCGGTATTGGCTTTTAAGTATCAACCGATATAATCAAATAGAACTCGCCATGACCAAGGCCAAACGAGTTGTATTTTTTTTGAGGGTTAGATATAATGACAATTTTTTAACTTTTAGAATTATTCTTCTGTAGCGAAATCACTGGACGCTATAATTTTATTGATACGTAATCTAAAATCTGGACGCTTTTCATTTTTGGAATCTATAAATGTTTCAGAATCAGCTCCCTTTGAATAGACATTAAAAAAGGCACGGTTACCATACCAGTTTTCCAAATCTGCATTGTTCGAATTGTTTTCGGTAAAGATGTTCCCCTTACAACTGTTGAAGTACATTTCACTAAACTTGATTCTGTCTAGATTTTTACTGTTCACAGAAATATTCTTATCAAATATGACAGCTGGGTTAAAACCCGAAATGACACTTTTATTCATTGTTAGAGAAGCTTCAGGCGCAATGAAAAGAGCTTCTTTGACCAAACCGACTTTAATATCGTAACTCAAATCATCACTGATATTTACTAGTGTTATGTTCTCGGCGTTTACAAAAGTTCCTTTTTTGGTAAGATCAACTTCCTCCTTTTTATCATATGTGGCTATGTACATGCATCTTGAACCTTCAGATCCTGACACATATGGCGATCGTATTGCTAAAGAATTTGAAAAATTACATTGCGTTCCAAAATTGAAGTCATAATCATTTCGGCTTGATCTATAGGACACCATTTTACTGATGTTAACTTCACCGCCCAAAATATTAAACGAATTACCTTCACAATAACTGACCATCACATTTTCTACAACTGTTTTATTTCCGACACCAGCCAATGTCAAAGCACTAAAATGCCCGTATTCTTTAGTTCGTCTTCCAGCAAATTCTATTCTCACATACTTTAAGATCCCAGAATTACTTTTTGCATTAGGTCCTCCAAACGTAATGTCATTGAATGAAGATGGATTCAATCCGTAATTTAGCGATGCACTGTTCCCAAACTTATTGATAGGAGCATCCCCTAAAATAAAAAGTCCTCCCCAGTCGCCAGCCTTCTTCACACTTTTATTGGATGAAAACACAATTGGATCAGTCACTGAACCATCTGCAATAATCTTAGCACCTTTACTGATGGTTAAGGTCCCATTAGTTTTAAAATCACCCAAGATGACTGTTCCTGGTTCTATGGTAAGGGTTGTGCTATCGGTTACGAAAACGTTTCCTAAAAGCAGATAGATGTCTTTTTTAAACAGTTTAGTGTCTTTTTTGATGGCACCACTTAATATTTGGGTTGGCTCACCATAATCAACAGTTGCTGGCCTAAACTCTGTCCATGAGTTTAACCAATTGGTTGCGCCTATCACTCCTTTTTCCTGCTGAGCAGAAATACTTCCGACACACAAAAACATCAAACACAAAATGAGAGTAGAGTTTTTCATAATAGGTAAATTATTTTAATAGATTAAGTACATTAATTTTACGAATCAAACATATAACTAAATTCCATGAAATGCAAACTTTTACCGATGAAATGCACATAATTTAAATTTTTATTGAAATTTAACCGTTAAACGGTAACTTAATCAGTTTATTAGATCTTGTGTATTTGACAATTTTATCTCGAAAAAAGGAATAATTCCATTTAACATCAAAAACGACACAGTAAGGCGATGTTCTTTGGCTTAATTAAATGTTCTATGGATTCAGTATAAGTATCTCAAAAAAAAATCTCCCTTATACGTCTGGGAGATTTTTTATTAAGCTTTGTAGCGGATTTTTTTTATAAAAATGTAACAACTCTAATTTTGGTTATATTCATTATAAGTATGTAGTGACTTCAACGTTTCCTCATAAAAAAGAATTGCTGAAATTAAATTCGATTTATCAGAATATGGCAATACTCGTTTTTGGAATTCTATGGTACTGTCGAAATAGGTTTTAGACGCCCCAATATTATCTTCCAGAGCTTTTCTATTTTCCTTGGTATCGGGTATGCCAAGAGAACTCATGGTGACACCTGGCTTTGTAGCAAAGGCAATATTCGGTAAAATTTTAACGATCACTTCAATCCGTTCGTTATAAAGTTCCAATAATTCTCCCTTCTGTAATTTATCCAAATCATTACGATCATGGTATTTTGAGATGGACACTTTTCCACTGATAATACTTTGGGGTTCATTCTTTTGAGAAAAACCAAGATGTGTCATCAACAAAAAGGTGATCATTAATAGAGTAATTTTAGTTTTCATATTAGAGATTTAAGGGTTCAATACGACAAATTTATGTAATTAAACGAAAAAAACAAGCGTTTTGTCGATTATTTGAAATTTTTATTGCGTTAATATCCGTGTTTTTATTTTTAGATGTGTTGCGTCTCTTCAGTTTAAGTTAATTTTTCAAAAATTTTAAGTGTAAATTAACGCCTTCAACTATATAAATTATGGTAATGAATGAAAGGATGGTTTTATGTGATTGAAGCATTCCAATGGATGTTGTTCGACATTTATAATTCCAAGTT
>JBBSOJ010000322.1:0-3268 GCA_038259855.1 Flavobacteriales bacterium | reverse complement strand
TGAAAACATATAGCAGCAGAATTGACGAACATCATAAAATGATCTTTTATTACAAATTCGCTAGTTTGCAATTTGGTGCCGGTAACAATAAAAAATGCATTTTTTATCTTGAAAAAATCATCTCCAACAAAACGCTTGCCATGCGTGAAGATTTGCTCTGTTTTGCACGAGTTCTAAATCTTGTAGCGCACTATGAGGCTGGTCTGGATTACCATTTGGAAACATTATTAAGGAGCACGTATAAGTTTTTGATTAAGATGAATGACCTCCATGAAGTGCAAAAGGAAATGATCAAATTCATTAGGGGTTTACAGGATATTTATCCACAAGATTTAAAAGAAGCCTTTAAGGATCTACATAAAAAACTAAAAAGTTACGAAGATCATCCCTACGAGCGACGTGCCTTTCTGTATTTGGATATCATTTCTTGGCTAGAAAGCAAAATTGAGAATAGGCCAGTCGGTGACATTATCAAAAATAAATATTTAGCAAATTTGAACTAACTATGTTGTGTTTTTCATAAAAATCAACAAAAAACAGGAATAAAGTTTGGTTTTTTAAACTTTCTGTTGCAATCTTTGTATTCATAAAGTTCAAACACTTACTGAAATGTTATCAAGAAAGGCGGAGGGATAGACCCAATGAAGCCTTAGCAACCCTTTGAATTTATCAATGAAGGTGCTAAATTCTACTTGAAGTTCGATTCATTTATCAAACTTCGGATAGATAACCAAACGTAATTACTCATCTGTAATTACCAACTTCTTTTTAACATTTTTCTATTAAGTACGTCTGTGAAGACGCATGGCTTTTTGTTTTAATCTATTTATTAACTCAAAAATTTAGAAAAATGAGTACACAAAAATTTGCGACCAAAGCGTTGCACGCAGGGCATGATGTCCGAGCCAATGGAGGAACGAGAGCAGTTCCGATTTATCAATCTACAGCGTATGTTTTCAACAATTCCGATCATGCAGCGAATCTATTCTCGCTGGCAGAACCTGGAAACATTTATACGCGAATCAACAATCCTACAAATGCTGTTTTGGAAGAGCGATTGGCTGCTTTGGAAGGAGGCATTGCTGCCGTAGTCACGGCTTCGGGAACTTCAGCGATATCCACAACCTTGTTGACATTATTGAAAGCGGGAGATCATATTGTAGCTTCCAGTAGTTTGTACGGCGGCACCTATAATTTATTGAGCGTTACGTTGCCACGACATGGGGTAACAACCACATTTGTAGATCCTTCTGACCCTCAAAACTTTGAGAAAGCAGCTCAAGAAAATACAAGAGCATTTTTTGTTGAGTCATTGGGAAACCCAAAATTGGATGTTTTGGATATTGTGGCCATTTCAAAAGAAGCCAAAGCTCACAAAGTGCCCCTAATTGTTGACAATACGGTGGCGACACCTTATTTGTTGAATCCTATTGAATATGGTGCCAACATCGTCATCCATTCGCTTACAAAATACATTAATGGTAATGGCACGGCATTAGGTGGCGTGATTATCGATGCAGGTACATTTGATTGGACCAATGGTAAATTCCCAGAATTCACAGAACCATCCGCAGGATATCATGGATTGGTCTACAGCGAAGTTTTAGAAGCGGCCGCCTTTATTGCAAAGGTTCGGATTGAAGGATTAAGAGATTATGGAGGCGCCTTAAGTCCCTTCAATTCATGGCAAATCATCCAAGGTTTAGAGACTTTAGAGCTAAGAATCAAAAAACACAGCGAAAATGCCTTGGAATTGGCCAAGTGGTTACAGCGACAGCCCGAAGTAAAGTGGGTCAATTATCCGGGATTGGAATCCAGTAAATATTATGATCTTGCGAAAAGATACTTGCCAAACGGCCAGAGTGGGATTGTGACGTTTGGTGTGGATGGTGGTTATGAGTCTGCCAAGCACATTGCAGATACAACGAAAATATTCTCGTTGTTGGCAAATATTGGCGATACAAAGTCATTGATCATTCATCCAGCTTCCACAACCCATCAACAATTGAACGATGTCGCTCAAGAAAGTACTGGCGTCACAAAAGATTTGATTCGTCTGTCTGTTGGTATTGAGGATATTGAAGATTTAAAATCCGATTTGAAAGAAGCGTTTAAAACCATTAATACAAAGCAGTTAGCTTAACGTTGAGCTGTTGATAGCATCATCTTAATTTAGATGATGCTATCTATTATTAATGATTTAAGTAAATGAAGATGAAAGATTTAAAATACATTCAATTCCAGGAGTTTCAAACGCAAAGAGGTGTTGGTTTTTCAAAACAATTATCATATCAAACGTTCGGTAGGCCGCTTGGTGAAGCGCCTATTGTATTCGTAATTCATGCATTGACCGGGAATTCTCAAATCTGTGGCGAATTTGGTTGGTGGAACGATCTGATCGGATACGATAAGTGCATTGATTTAAATGATTATACAGTTTTAGCCTTTAACATCCCAGGTAACGGATTCGATACTAATGCGGATAACTTAATCTTAAATTATAGGGATTTTGTTGCGAAGGACATCGCTGAACTTTTTTACGAAGGATTAACCCGATTGAATATTTCTAAACTGTACGCAATCATCGGTGGATCTGTTGGTGGTGGCATCGCTTGGGAAATGGCAGCGCTATATCCTCAACTTGCAGAGCATTTAATACCGGTGGCAACCGATTGGAAATCAACGGACTGGTTAATTGCCAAC
The DNA here is from genome assembly GCA_038259855.1 of Flavobacteriales bacterium. GTDB lineage: Bacteria > Bacteroidota > Bacteroidia > Flavobacteriales > Flavobacteriaceae > JBPOFM01. Next base: position 565 of record JBBSOJ010000322.1, on the reverse strand, counting down.
TGCTACATTCAAGATTCAATCCTTGTCAATTCAAACACACCTTTATTTGATGCCCGAATTCATGCAATGACCTTGTATAGAACACCAGAATCCTTAACAAACAAGTTCAAGCGAAGCAAAAAAAACACAGAGTTATATAATGTTGAAAGCTGGCTGGCCCATCATGGTGCGGTGCTGGAAGAACGCTTCCAGTTATCAGCTTATAAAATGATGAATCAAATTTTAAGATCCATAGACATTACAGGCGGGGAGCATGATTTTTTAGAAGTGGCTTCAAAAATCGAGTCCAATATTCATATTGTCACCATCAATAGTGATTTATTTTTTAGACCGGAAGAAAATTGGAATACGTATGTCGAATTAAAATCTGTAAAAGAAAATGTTTCAATTTCTGAATTGAAATCGATTCACGGTCATGATGCATTTTTGATTGAATTTCACCAGCTTTCCAAGTTTTTGAGTCCTATATTTAAAGCGAAAGAAACGGTAATATCCACATTGAGAACTGCGATGTGATTTATTTGATTATTTAAAGGTTTAGAGACCTATACTATGTTTTGGAAGA
>JBBSOJ010000321.1:0-3269 GCA_038259855.1 Flavobacteriales bacterium | reverse complement strand
TGTTTGGAATTGATTGGTATGTACGGTCAGATTTTCTCAAAGGAAAAAGAAGCTTCCAAAATCGTCAAGGAAATTCAATTGAATCTCGAAGAATTTAAAGTGTTTCTTGAACACGCACCTGTTTTAAAAACGGCTTACTTCATTTGGAAAAAACCATGGATGGTAGCAGCCAAAGACACCTTCATTAATGAGCTTCTAGAGCTCAATAAATTTATTAATTATTACGGACATTTAAAACGGTATCCCGAAGTAAAGCTGTCTGAAGAGTATCCCGAGAGTGCCGAATTAGTATTGCTCTCAAGCGAGCCTTTCCCATTTAAAGAAAAACACAGCGTTATATTGAAAACGTTTTTTCCACAAGCACGTGTAATGATAGTGGACGGCGAGGCCTTTTCTTGGTATGGTTCAAGGTTAATACATGCATTCGACTATTTTAAAGCGATGCATCAAGATCTCGTGAAACCGAATTTTTGACATTGAAGATTATTTTTCTCAATTTAGAAGCTTCATGAAAAAGAAAATCACTAACTCCAGCATCTGTTTGAATTAGGTTATAAGCCTCCTCCATAAACCGAAGGTACTTTTGTTCCAATTCTTTTAAGTTCAGAAATCCTTTTACTGAAGTATTTGTTTTACCGACTTTACAAAAATGTGCGTTCATAATAAGTGTGTTACATAATATATACGCTAAAGTCGATTGTTTTAGTTTATAGATGGACGTTAAAAATTTGGTAAATTTTTAGTTGGATGGGACTGTAAAGTTTCTCTATTTAAAAAACGGATTCTATTCATTTTATAAAGCAATTTATACGCTTTGTATTCGGATAGATCACTCAAAGCAGCATCCGTCTGACGGAAATTATACGCTTGTTCAACCAATTTTTTATAGCGATTTTGGAGCTTGAGTTGTTGTTCCAGGGTTACGAATGCTGTCTTCATTGTTAATTGTGATAAGTTGTTCGCGATTTATCAATCTAATTTTGTCGGTAAATGTTTTGGTATCACATAACACGCAACTCGATTTATAAAATCAGATATCTTGTTTTTTGCAATTAAATATATCTAAAATATTATTAGTGAGCAAGTTAATAATTAAATATGTTCATAAAAAAAATCGGCCCGTATAACGCGGCCGATTTTACTAAACTTGCTAATCCAAAAAAAAATATATGAGTCTTTCAATTTGAATGACAAAGATGCTGCGATATTTTCCTAATAATGTTACCGGAACATTAGCTTTTTATTATCGAGCGTTAAATTTTAAGCGCAAGCCGCCAACAATGAAGTTTAATGTCTTATCAGTCAGTTAAACTTCCAATTTTCGAAGCTCTTTATAATTCCTATTCAGTCGTTTTAATAATATTCCATAGATCAACCAATAGAAAAACAGTAATATAGCAATGGCGCCAATTAAAAACACAGCCGTAAATAGGATGATTCTTGCATAAAACACGAAGAGATTGCCATCAGCCGCTGCGCTATGTGCCATAGATACAATCTCTGGGTTTTGATCAAACTGTAGATATAATCCTGCTGCACTACCTATCACCAGAAAAATAAGATTGAAGGCGACATAATGCCTGACTGTTCTCCTTGTTTTTAAAATAGTTTCCATTAAGACCTTTGAGTTATCAGTAGTAGAGATCGCTCGATAATTCTTGAAAAAAAGATAAAAAAAGTAAGCCAGAACAAGGTAACCGACGATGGTAAGCGGTGTCATGATACTATCGGTATCAAGTTTATTGAAATTTTTCAAGCTTTCAGAGTCCTTAAAACCAAAGGCTATAAGGGTCCAAAACACAAATTCAAGTAAGCTGATAATAAAGATCCACTTTACAATGGAAGACGACTTTTTTAAAGTCATCTCATAGATCTCGTCATAAGATACTTGCCTATAGTCGACCTTATCCTTATTCCAGTCTTTTTTTAATAAATCTAATTCATCCATGCTCTACGGATTTAGTATCGTTCTTAATTTGGTCTTTATCCTATTCATCTTCACTCGCGCATTGACTTCGCTGATCCCAAGGGTTTGACTGATTTCTCTGTAATCTTTGTCTTCTAGATATAAAAAAACTAACGCTTTTTCGATATCATTTAATTGATGAACTGCTTGATATAAAAGTTTTAATTGTTGCTCTTCAGTATCATCATACGGTTCTGACTTCAGTTTATATTGAATCCTTTCTATTTCGGAAGTACTAATGCGCCGTTTTGATTTTCTATATAACGTAATGGCAGTGTTAAGTCCCACGCGGTACATCCAAGTACTGAATTTGGCATCCCCCCGAAACTTCGGAAACGCCTTCCACAACTGAATGGTTATTTCCTGAAATAAATCATTATGTGCGTCCTGATTATTAGTGTACAGTCGGCAAATTTTATGCACAATGTTTTGGTGTTCTTGCAGCTGTTCAATAAAACTATGTTCAAGCTCTTTGTCCAAATCGATTAGGTAAGTTTTAGTTAGAGTATTAGTAGTCGTAAAATAGGATATGTTACAAAATTTTAAAATATTATGCGATTAAATTAAAACCTTTTTAAGTTAGACCGATGCTTTATATAAAACTTGAAACCATCTGATCACTAAAATCTTATACTATCACTATTGATAAACCCTATAATGGTAATTAGGTTCACTGATAACATTTTTTAAATATTATTAATGCAATGTCTTAAGAAAATGGAAGCTAAACATAATATCTGCATTTGGCAATAGAGACCAGTTTTCTTTTTAAGACGTATACATTTTACTGATGGGCAGTGGACCTCATTTCAATTCATCCCATTGATTCAACAGTTCGGTTTATTAGAATTTCGAAAGCCTATTTTTTGCATCAAATTTGTCTAGTAACTAATTACTGCAAATCTATAATCATAAATTATCATGAAATCATTTTTCGGCATTATCCTGTTTTTAATGGCTTTCATCACAGTGTCCCAAACAACTATAAATGGAACTATAATAGATGAAAACGGTTTGCCAATCCCAGGCGCCAACATTTATATAGAAGGCTCTTATGACGGAGGAACGTCAAATAATGAGGGTATGTTTTCTTTTAAATCAGAAGAGAAGGGCGTTCAAACCTTAATTGTTTCTTTTTTGGCTTTTGAGACCTATAAAAACAAGATTGATGTGGTTAAAATGATTGATTTAAAAATCATCTTACGCGAAGATGTGAATGCGCTAGATGCCGTAGTATTATCCGCTGGTTCGTTTTCAGCGGGTGACACTAGTAAAATTTCTGTTTTAAAAGCTCTGGATGTTG
>JBBSOJ010000320.1:0-3300 GCA_038259855.1 Flavobacteriales bacterium | reverse complement strand
CACGTCGCTCTTCTTCAGAATAGCAATATATAGTTTCTTTCTTATTCCGAACCCTAAATAATGGGGTCTGTAAGATATAAAGATGACCATCTTTTATCAATTCAGGGAAAAATTGTAAAAAGAACGTTATCAGCAATAACCGAATGTGCATCCCATCAACGTCGGCATCTGTTGCAATCACAATATTATTATATCGCAAATCCTCTATCGTTTCTTCGATATTGAGCGCAGCCTGTAATAAATTGAATTCCTCATTCTCGTAGACGATTTTTTTGCTCATCCCATAAGAATTCAAAGGCTTACCTCTAAGACTAAATACCGCTTGTGTATTGACATCTCTTGATTTTGTGATGCTTCCAGATGCGGAATCTCCCTCTGTTATAAACAACGTGGACTCGAGATTTCTCTCATTTTTAATATCACCAAAATGCACTCGACAATCGCGTAATTTTTTATTGTGAAGACTTGCTTTTTTAGCACGGTCTTTCGCTAGTTTTCTAATACCAGACAATTCTTTCCGCTCATGCTCTGCTTGCATGATCTTACGTTGAATACGCTCTGCTGTTTCTGGGTTTTTGTGTAGATAATTATCTAAATAACGCTTTAAAAAATCATTGATATAGGTCCTTACAGTAGGTAACTTACCACCCATATCCGTAGACCCCAATTTTGTTTTGGTCTGACTTTCAAATACGGGTTCCATGACTTTGATGGACACCGCAGAAACAATGGACTTACGAATATCCGCAGCATCGTAATTTTTTCCGTAAAATTCACGGATGGTTTTTACTAAGGCTTCACGGAATGCCAATAAATGCGTTCCACCTTGGGTTGTGTTCTGACCATTGACAAAAGATCGATATTCTTCACTGTATTGGGTTTTACTATGTGTAATCGCCACCTCAATATCATCTCCCAACAAATGAATGATCGGGTATGCCATATCTGACTCGGCAATATTTTCTTGTAATAGATCTTTTAATCCATTTTCACTATAAAATTTTTCTCCATTAAAAACGATGGTCAATCCAGTATTCAGATACACATAATTTTTAAGCATCTTTTCCACATACTCATTTCGGTATTTGTAGTTCTTAAAAATCACTTCATCTGGTACAAACGAAACCTTGGTGCCCTTACGCCGTGTGGTATCATCCAATAATTCTTGGTTGGTGAGATTCCCCTGATGGAATTCCGCCGAGGCCGATTTTCCGTCCCTATTGGATTCGACCCTGAAATAGTCCGAAAGCGCGTTTACTGCTTTTGTACCGACACCGTTAAGACCTACAGATTTTTTAAAGGCTTTGGAATCGTATTTCCCACCCGTATTCATCTTGGAAACCACATCGACTACTTTGCCCAACGGAATACCACGACCAAAATCACGAACGATCACTTTGCTCCCTTGTATGGAAACTTCAATGGTTTTACCGGCTCCCATGACATATTCATCAATGGAATTGTCAAGAACTTCCTTTAACAATATGTAAATACCATCATCAGCTGATGACCCGTCACCTAATTTCCCAATATACATACCAGGGCGCATACGTATGTGCTCTTTCCAATCGAGCGAACGTATGTTATCTTCTGTATATGCAGTTTCTTGAGTCATAAGTTAGGGTAAATTTAAGCGAGCACGCTAATATAAGATATCAGTCTAAAACTTAAAACTGATGCCTAGTAAAGTAATTAACAATTGATTGTTTAAAGAATGAGTTTGTTTTTTGAACCAAACCTAAAAAATCAATAAATTAGAGCGTATCAGCTTTAATCACTCTTCCTTTTAAACATGAAATATAAAACAGGAACAATGATAATGGCCGCAGCGATCACCAGCGAAGTGATCAGTACGAACTTGAATACATAGTAAACAACAATGAAGAAAATAACGGCAATGACAATACTTATAAGAATACCTTTCATGGGTGTGTTTTCATTTTAAATTCTGATTGAAAGATAAGGAATTAAATTCTGACTTTGAAGACTCTTTTGTTAACGACTAAATGGAATATCAAGAAGTAATTCGTCTCGTGTTAGATCTCTATTTATGAATTCGTTCTGCTTCGTTCTTTAAGATCTCATTGCGCGTACTCAACAATCGATGCATGTATTTTTTCAGAATCACAATGTTGGCAAGCTTTCCGAAAATTCCCAAAGGGCTTTTAAAATCAAAGGTATCAACCATAATCGTGTACTCTCCTTGTTGTTGAAACCGATGTTCGTGTCGAAATGATTTGAATGCGCCAGAAACTTGTTCATCCACAAAATACGTCGGATCGTCATAGGCTGTAATCTTCGAAGTCAATTGTTGTTTAACGCCGAAATGCGTTGCTTCCCAAGTCACAGATTCGCCCAATTCTATAAGCCCTGATGTCTTTCCAGCAACAGCTTTTTCATTGGAATGCGCCATACTACGCTGATGGAAATCTATATTTCGAGAGAGATCAAAACAGGTTTTTACGCTTGCTTTAATTTTAGTATATAGAATAATTTGCGCCATCAATCCTAACCAAATTAATCTAAAGATAGAAGTACTCGAAAGCTATCAGCTTTATAATTAGTGATTATACATTAAATAGGAAATGCATGACATCACCATCTTTAACAACATAATTCTTTCCTTCCACTTTCATTTTACCCGCTTCTTTCACTTTGGCTTCGCTACCAAGTGATGAAAAATCGTCGTAACCGATAACTTCCGCACGAATGAATCCTTTTTCAAAATCCGTATGAATGACACCAGCGGCTTGAGGTGCTGTTGATCCTACGTCAATGGTCCAGGCACGAACTTCCTTAACACCAGCTGTGAAATAGGTTTGTTGATTCAATAATTTATAGGCAGAACGAATCAATTTCGAAGAGCCAGGCTCATCCAATCCAATATCTTGCAAGAACATTTGACGCTCTTCATAATCGTCCAATTCATTGATATCAGCTTCTGTACCCACTGCCAAAACCAGAATTTCGGCATTTTCATCCTTAACGGCTTCCTTTACTTTATCAACATACGCATTACCGGTTGCTGCAGATCCTTCATCTACATTGCAAATATACATGACGGGCTTATCAGTAATAAGTTGGGCTGGTTGTACAAACTCTTCATAATCTTCTTTGGAAAACTCTAAGGCTCTTACTGAAATACCAGCATCCAAAGCCGCTTTGATCTTCAATAGAATCGCTTCTTCTTTTTGAGCCTCTTTATTACCTGTCTTGGCAGCGCGCTTTACTTTTTCTGGTTTTTTCTCAACTGTTTCGAGATCCTTCAACTGGAGTTCCATGTCTATGGTTTCTTTATCT
>JBBSOJ010000319.1:0-3306 GCA_038259855.1 Flavobacteriales bacterium | reverse complement strand
TTGGCAGTAGGCAATATTTGGTAATGCTTTTCATCGGATAGAACAAAACAGCTCAATTCAATGCCTTCGAGAAACTCCTCAATGACAACTTTTGTACTTGCGGTCCCAAATTTGGCATCGACCAACATGCTTTTCAGCTCGGCTTTGGCGGCTTCTAAATCCTCTAAAATAACCACCCCTTTTCCTGCCGCAAGTCCGTCTGCTTTTAACACATAAGGTGGCTTTAAGGTTTCTAAAAACTGATATCCTTTTTCTAATGTGCTCGCATCAAAACAATCATAAGTTGCCGTGGGAATCTGATGACGAATCAAAAACTGTTTGGCGAATTCTTTGCTTCCTTCCAACTGGGCGGCGGCTTTTTGCGGACCAATAACAGCGACGTTTTTCAAAGCAGCATCGTTTAAGAAAAAATCATGAATTCCCAATACCAATGGATCTTCTGGACCAACAACGACCATGTCTATCTTTTTTGAAATCACAAGTTCTTTGATGGCTTCAAAATCAGTCACCTCCAATTCAATATTTTGGGCAATTTGACTCGTACCTGAATTTCCGGGTGCCACAAAAAGCTGCTGGCATAATGGGCTTTGCTTAATCTTCCAAGCGAAGGTGTGCTCTCTGCCACCAGAACCTAAAATAAGAATGTTCATAATTTGATTCATTTGACGCAAAAATAATAGTTATGGCATGAATACAAGCATCTTTTTTAAATCGACTTTGAATCTTACCTTGGAATAGGTGTTTGACTTTAATAAATTTCTTTACTTTACAGATACAACCAGTATAATTTTTTATTGTTGAAATTATTTGATGCTTCATTACAACTAAATGGCTTTCCAATTAAGAAGGCCAAATTAGCGTTTGAACATATTCAAAGCATCACTGAAGCGGACTACGAAGATTATATGATCTCAAAAAAACACGAGATTCTCCACTATCACCTCAACCATACTCCTTTTTATGCATCTTTAGTTAAAAATGCAGATACGACGGTTTGGGAAGACGTCCCTGTGATGACCAAACGAGATTTGCAACAACCTCTAGAAAACAGACTTTCTGATGAATTTTCATTGCAAAACGTATATATCAATAAGACATCTGGCTCTTCGGGGGATCCTTTTATTTTTGCAAAAGACAAATTTTGCCATGCGATGACATGGGCGGTAATTCAGAATCGATTCAGCTGGTTTGATTTGGATTTTAACACTTCCAGACAAGCCCGTTTTTATGGAATTCCTTTAGATTTTAAGGGTTACTATAAAGAGCGTTTTAAAGATGCCTTGAGCAAACGATTTCGGTTCTCCGTGTTTGATATGAGTGATATGGCTTTTGACAAACATCTGTTGAAATTCAAGAATACGCCATTTGAATATTTGAATGGTTACACAAGCGCGATTGTTCAATTTGCAAAATTTTTAAATCGGAAGTCATTGATTTTGAAAACAGCATGTCCGAGTCTAAAGGCGTGTATTGTCACTTCAGAAATGTTATTTGAAGAAGACAGAAAATTAATGGAAGTACAATTTGGAATTCCTGTCATCAATGAGTACGGCGCTTCAGAATTGGATTTGATTGCTTTTCAAAATTTAGAAATGGATTGGCAAGTTAATAGCGAGAGCTTATATCTTGAGATTTTGGATGATGACGATAGGCCTGTTGCTCACGGTGAAGAAGGCAGGATTGTCATAACATCGTTATACAACAAGGCACATCCGTTTATACGATATGACATCGGAGATATTGGAATGCTCTCAAAAAAAAGTACAAAAAAAACTCCAATTCTCGAAAAACTCATAGGCAGAACCAACGATATGGCTATCTTGCCAAGCGGGAAAAAAGCAGCTGGATTAACATTTTATTACATCACCAAAAGCATTATTGAAGACGATGGTAATGTCAAGGAGTTTATTATCGAGCAGCAACAAAAAGATCGATTTAAAATTGACTATGTGAGCACTACGGATCTTTCAAAAACAAAAATTAAAGCCATAACCAAAGAAATGGAGCACTATCTTGAAACGGGGCTGACCATTCTTTTTGAGCGTAAAACGATATTGACACGGTCAAAAAGTGGTAAATTAAAACAATTTTCGTCCTTACTAAATCAAAACGAATGACCATTACGATTATCGCAGGAGCACGACCAAATTTCATGAAGATTGCGCCCATCATCGCTGCTATCCAACAGAAGAATCTAGAAGGATTCCCAATAAATTTTAGATTGGTACACACCGGTCAGCACTATGATAAAAATTTAAGCGATACGTTTTTCGAAGAATTGAATATTCCCTTTCCAGATGTTAATCTAGAGGTGAAAAGTGGCACTCAAGCCGAACAAACCGCTGCCATTATGATCGGTTTTGAAAAAGACCTTAAGGAACATCCTTGCGATTTAGTCATGGTGGTTGGCGACGTCACCTCAACTATGGCATGCACCATTGTGGCCAAAAAAGAAGGCACAAAAGTCGCTCACGTAGAAGCAGGGATACGTTCTGGAGACTTAAAAATGCCAGAAGAAATCAACCGTATGGTGACAGATAGTCTTACGGACTATTTTTTTACAACCTCTACATATGCCAACAAAAATCTTAAAAAGCTAGGTTTCGAAGACCATCAAATTTTCTTCGTTGGTAATGTGATGATCGATACGCTTCGAAAAAATGAGGATCGTTTAAAAAGACCTCAACTCTGGAATGATCTTAATCTCAAACAAAAAAAATACATGGTCATGACGCTTCACAGACCAAGTAATGTGGATGAGGAACTAAAGCTGAAAGCATTGATCACACAAATCGTGACCCTCGGAAAAGACTATCCTATTATTTTCCCCGTGCATCCACGAACCAAAAAATTACTGCAAGACCTAAATCTTAATTTTGAAAATTTACATTATGTTGAGCCTTTGGGCTATTTAGAATTCAACTATCTCGTTAAAAATGCGTTTGCAATGTTGACCGATTCTGGCGGTATTACGGAAGAAACAACGGTCATGAACGTTCCATGTATAACGTTAAGGGAAAATACAGAACGACCAGAAACTTGTGATATTGGTACGAATTTATTAGTAGGTACGGATCAAAAAAAAATAGAAGAAGCCTTCAAGACATTACTGTCTGGTGAATGGAAACAAGGCAAGATTCCAGAATTGTGGGATGGTCATGCTGCGCCTCGAATCATCGATCATATACTTAAGATATATCAATTAGCTTGAGCGATATTTTAATCATAACCAGTTATTTTCCACCGGAAACAGGTGCAGCATCCAATAGGATGTTTCACATGGCAGAAGGCTTAAAAAAGCGACAC
>JBBSOJ010000318.1:0-3315 GCA_038259855.1 Flavobacteriales bacterium | reverse complement strand
TTTAAGCCTGTAGGCTCCGGATTGTAATCAGATTTCCACTCCTTAAAACCTGGCATAAATGTGCCCTTGTAATTTTTACGCTCTACAAACATGTGGACGGTTTCGCCATAGGTGTAAATTCCAGCGGTTACCACTTCGCCATGCTCGTCAGTCTCCACTTTGGGTTCCATATATGATTTGGCACCGCGCTTGGTGGTTTCTTCATACGCACTTCTAGCATCGTCCACCCAAAGGGCAACCACTTTCACACCATCACCATGTTTGACCAGATGTTCATTAATGGGCGATTTACTGTTTAAAGGCGTGGTCAATACCAAACGAATCTTATCCTGTTTAAGCACATAACTCACCTGATCTCTTGATCCAGTTTCCAAGCCTTTGTAGGCATAAGATTGAAAGCCGAAAGCCGTTTTATAAAAGTGTGCGGCCTGTTTGGCGTTACCAACGTAAAACTCTACGTAGTCTGTTCCGAGAAGGGGCAAAAAATCTTGTGCGCCTTCAAAAATTTTCTCTAGTCCGTATTCTACTGATTTCATATTAATAAGCCCCTCTTAATCTCCCCAAAGGGGAGAAACTCAAACCGGGTAAGATCTTTGAGTTTTTGTTCAACTTTTTAATTTTTTAACTCGCTAAAAGTCTCCTTCGGGAATTTAGGGCTTCTGAAGCCCTCCCTTCGGGAGGGTTGGGTGGGCTTTTACAGCCAAGATTTAAAATAATCTTCATCGGCTATTTTCAAGGCCTCCTCTGTTATTTGTAAAGGCTTAAACGTATCTACCATGACAGCAAGTTCATCCGTTTTTGTTTTTCCAATACTGCGTTCAGCTGCTCCCGGATGTGGACCGTGCGGAATACCGGCAGGATGCAAGGAGATATGACCAGCAGCCACATCATTACGGCTCATAAAATCGCCATCCACATAATACAACACCTCATCACTGTCAATATTGCTGTGGTTATAAGGTGCTGGAATGCTCAACGGATGGTAATCATACAAACGCGGTACAAAACTGCACACCACAAAAGCATCGGTTTCAAACGTTTGATGGACTGGTGGCGGTTGATGAATACGGCCTGTGATCGGTTCAAAATCGTGAATTGAAAAAGCATACGGGTAATTGTACCCGTCATAGCCCACCACATCAAACGGATGTGAGGCGTAGACCATTTCAAAAATATCATCTTGTTTTTTGACCTTGATCAAAAAGTCGCCAGTTTCATTATGGGTCTCCAATTCTTCTGGACGCCGCAAATCGCGTTCGCAATAGGGTGCATGTTCCAATAATTGTCCAAACCAGTTTCTGTACCGTTTTGGGGTGTAAATTGGTCGTCGCGATTCTACAATAAACAAGCGGTTGTCTTCGGTATCAAAATCCATTTTATAGATGATCCCTCTTGGCACCAACAGATAATCGCCATATTTAAAATCGAGATTGCCGAGGTGGGTTCTCAATTTTCCGCTGCCTTTATGGACGAAAATCAACTCATCAGCATCGGTATTTTTATAGAAATAATCTTTGGTGGACTGTTTTGGCGCCGCTAGAATAATGCTGCAATCACTATTGGTAAGCACGGTCTTTCGGCTTTCCAAATAATCATTTTCTGGGGTGACCTCAAATCCGCGGAAGCGATAGGACTGAATATGGTTGGCCTTGGCAATTTTAGGGGCTACATTATACTGTTTCCTAATTTCTTTGACTTGGGTTGGGCGTTGTTCGTGATACGAATTGGTGTACATCCCATCAAAACCGATGGTACCGAACAATTGTTCTGAGTAGAGCGATCCATCCGGCTTGCGGAATTGCGTGTGTCTTTTGGGAGGAATTTTCCCTAGTTTATGATACAATGGCATATTTTAAAGTTTTGAGTTAAGAGTAAGAACAAGTTCATTCTATTTGTCAATAGATCGCATCATTTAAGAGTGCTAGAATTTAAATTCTTCCCAATATTCTTTAGGCATTACTATTTTGGTTTTTCCATAGTGCTCCATTTTAAAATCATTGGAGTTTCCCGTTATTATGAAATCTGCATTTGAAATATGCGCTAACTCCAAAAGTCGGTTGTCTGGTTCGTCCGTGATAATTTGCAATTTGGTTGTTGGTTCATAGATTTCTGACATTTCGCTCAATCTTGCAATTAGGAAATCTGCATTTGTTTTAAAATCAGAAAACTGAGCAAATTTTGGTCGTCCAAGAACTTCAATATATTCTTGAAGGATTGGATTGGAAAGGCAAAGTATCGCGTTTCCTTCAATGCAATGGTCAACAATTAAATAGGGATAATTCTTTTGAATTAAGGCAGAAACGATTATGTTGCTGTCAAGAATTATTCTCTGCATTCTTGTGCGCCTTTATTTCGTCATCGATTTCTTCCATTGTCATTTTAGAAAGGCCATACTTATTTGCTAATTGAACACTTTTTTCCAGCGTCTGTTTGGTTATTTTCTTACCGATGATTTCCATAAGTTCAGAAAATGACAGCGTCGTTTTATTCAAACCCAATTGGTTGAATTCAAAATCAGATATTTCGACATTGACAGATTTCATAATAAATTCCATTTAGTTTGAATTTACGAATATTTAGCCTTTCCATAAAACCAAATATAAAGATACTAAAATTAATGCGACTAGCCTCGCTCAACCTTAGGGTTTCCTGCTTTAAAAGAAATGACAACAATGCGTGTTTATTCTGGATTCCTTTTGATAAGAAATTGAAGATGCAGCAATAAACCTGTCCAGAAAAGTGTGGTCATCTGATAATCAATTTATAAAATTCAGTTCCAGCAGTTGTGTGGAAGCAACATTGTGATGTCACACAAGAACCTTTTAAGTTTTTCACCAAGTGTGAAACGTTATCAAATTTCGAGCTTAGCTTTGCTGAACCTGAAGGTTTCCAACTCTCCTGGGATTTTAAAACCAAAACCCCAAATTAAACAACCAAGTACTTTTACCAAGTTCTGGAGTATAGGTATATTTTGCTTCAAGTGGTCCTAAAAAAGTCTCCAATCCGTAACCAATGGCATAGCCCGTATAATCAGGTGCCGTGATCCAAGCACCAGACTTAAAAATGCCATAGCCAATATTGGCGTAATTGGCGGCAAATGTAATATGGTTCTTTTTGAAAATTTCATAATCCAAACTCAAGGTACCCTTTACAAAACTATCCCCGGTAAGTGCGACATAATCATAACCATAAAATGAAATAAAGTTGTTGATAAAGTTATTGCCGTAACCACCTAAGGCAAAATCTAGAGATTGGGTGCTCGTATCCCCAATTTTAAATCCGCCTTGGGTAAAAATATTTGCCGATAACTTGTCA
>JBBSOJ010000317.1:0-3352 GCA_038259855.1 Flavobacteriales bacterium | reverse complement strand
TTCAGAAAGCATCATCATCGACTCCAAAAAAATGTCGTTGGAAGAAATTTCTTTGGCCAATTTATAAGATTCTCGAGCATACTTCAAGGCCTCTGCTTTCTTTTCGTTCCCCTTATAAAATTTTGCGAGGTCAATGGTAACTGCCAGCTTTGTTATAGGATCCTGCAAGCTATCACTAATACGATAGGCTTTTTTGAACATTGTTTCAATACCATCATAATCTGTGTCATTGGCCTTATATTTTGTAAACGCGATATTTTCAAGAATCAAGGGATAAAAACTAGGATCGTTAACAAATAAGTCTTTTTCACCCAATATCTCATTGTAGAGTTTAAGAGCCTCCGTATAATTGCCCATTTTTCTTAACACAAATGCCTTGTTGTGGATAGAGGTATAATAATCTGAACGTCCATTTTTCATCTTGTTACTAATGGCGATGGATTTTTCGTGGTACTCTAAAGATTGGTCATAATGCCCCAAATCCAAAGAGATATTTCCCAACCTATTATAGAAGATCCAAAGCATCGAAAAATTACGTTCATCAGCGCTGGATGCTTCTAATAAACGCAACGCTCTAATGCATAATTCTTCACTTCCAAAATAATCGCGTTCAATATATTGGATCAATGACAGATTGGCCATGACCTCTATTTTCCTGGAAACTTCCCCGATTTTTTCGTAGCTCTCAATCGCGTTGGTATAGTAATAGTACGCACTGTCATTTTGGGTTTTGGTAGAATGGTAGAAACCCAAATTATGATTGGCAATACCTAGCGCCAACGTATCTTTGATTTTTTTTGAAATCACCAAGTTCTCATGGTTGGCCTTTTCGAAAGCCTCATAATCTCCCATGTAGAGATATGCTGTAGATAAGATTCTGTTGCTTCTTAAGATGAGACTGTCAACATCTAAATCATGTGAAAGTGCAACGGCATCTTTTGAATATTTTAAACGCTCCTCAAGAGACAAAGTTTTGTCCTCTCCTAGTTTGCGAAGTTTTAAAACACGTTCATAGTCTAGAGATTGGAGCACATCTTGCGCAAGCAGTGGGAAAAAAGAGAAAATAAATAGAAGCAGGAAGGCTAGGAGTCTTGACACTTGAATGATTGATTAAGTTTTAAATGTAGATAATTATTTTAAAACCATAGAATCTATCCAAAATTAAATACCTTTTCGATTTAAAAAAACTTTCACTTCAGATAACAATTAAAGCCCTTACTAGTTTCAGTAAAGGCTTTCATGAAATTTAAAATCAGCAATTATCCTTGTGTAGGCACCACAATTTTATCTTTAGAGTGTGCCAACAAATCATAATACGGCTTTGTAGCGTCTTGGGTGTTCACTTCCTTTTGGGTGTTGGAATTGGAAGGCGTTTTGTCAGTTTGACTTGATACAGTTAAGAATAATGCCAATAATAGAGTAATTTTAAGGGTCTTCATTTTAATCAATTTTAGGGGGTATTTACAGCTTAGCTAATTAATGATTGGGCATAAATGCCACGCGAGGGAAGAATGGATTATTAACTGTTGAGCATGCGCGCAAGCATTGCAAATTACGGTCGAGGGAAAGTAAAGACCTGCAATAACGCCTTGTATAAAATGGATTAAAAAATTTCTAAATAAGTTGGTTAGTTGCTTATAGAGAATAACAAATATATTATAAAAAAGTTATGAACACTGATTTTGTTAGTTAAAATGTTTATTAAACCCGACGAAATACAAAATAAGTCTAAATTCTTGTTAAAAACAACATTTTGTAAGAATATTATACTTGCTAAGCTCTATCTCAAATGGGCGCAAAAAAAACTCCAAATTTCTTCAAGAAGTAAGAAAAAGCAACTCTTTTATGATATTATATTAAAATGTCGAGTAAATAAACAAACGTTTATCTACTCGACATTTTTTTGCCGGTTAAGTTTATAAAAATTGCAAGCTTTATAAATTTATAATGTGCTTTTATAAACGTGCTATGAAATGTTTAACGAAGGTTTTGAAGACTTGCGTCGAAAAAAATTTAGTTGACAATCAAATTATAGGATGTAATTAGTATCTGTTCGGAACCTGAATTTGTATTTCGCACATATATTTCAATTTTATCATTATTAACAACGTTGACTGTACCAATTACCGTAACTGAATGTCTTCTATTAATTTCTGAAACATCTACAACGGCCTCAGTACCAGTTACCTTTGTACCGTTTTTATAGATTGAAAACGCAAATCGAGTTCCTGAAGTTGTGGTAAAAGTTATTGCTGCAAAAATATTTAAGGGCCTACTTGTTTCGCCTTTGTATACAATTTGGTTTTCATTATTTGCTCCTGTACCCTTAGCTGTTCTGAAAAGCGTAGTAGATTTTGTGTTCACAGGCACCTTAAAAGGAATACTATTATTTACAAATATTACGTTAGGTGGATTTGCTTCATCGTAGTATAAATTTCCCGTAGCGACATCATCATTTTCCCGTGGAATGCCAGGTGAACTCACCGACCAAGCATTGTTAAAATTAAAATTTAGATAAGAACCAGAAGTATAGCCTTTAACATACCCTGACGGCGCAGTAGTATTCCCAGTAAAGACTGTACCCTGCAAAATACCAGTCGCAACATTAGGATTGGTGCTAACGTCTAATCCCACTGCTGATCCATTGATTGAGCTAAAACCACTAACTTTTTCAATGAGTCCGAAGTTGCCAGTAAATTTTTCAAAAGTTCCAGTGTTATTACCGAACCATCCTTGATTATTCAATAGCAAATTACCAATATTGGAATAGGTGACGCCATTCGCATTATTTAAAAACTGAACGATGTTACCAAAGTATAATCCAAAACCTGAGATACTTCCAACAGTGTTCATTCCATCTATAATTGTATTTTGCACCAAAAGAGATGAGTTGGATGTGATTCCTGGTCCAGTAATCTCAAACGCTTTTGTTCCTTTTAAAGTAACATTTCTAATACTTCCACCTGTACTTCCTTTAAAAACAACGCCAGTGGATGAGAGCACATCTTCATTGGCATCCATCCCAGAAACATAGGCATTGTTTAGATCAATAGGTTTTACTAATGCTATCGTACCGTTAATTTCATAGTAGGTATTTGTGTTTAGTAAATAACTGGTTCCACCTCCATCAGATGATTCTTGTGCTAAATCAGCTGCCGATTTAATGAGTTTATAATTAGTTCTAGTACCGGAGGCATCCATTTTTGTCCAAGCATTTGCTTTGTAAAAATAAAATGCATTTTCTGTAATAACATAAACCAAAAGTCAATTTGCAGGACTTGCAATGGCATTACGATATATTGAATTCATTCTTTGCGCTAGCATAACTATTGTTGTGGATTCTATATAAAAC
>JBBSOJ010000316.1:0-3360 GCA_038259855.1 Flavobacteriales bacterium | reverse complement strand
GAACGGTAGGACCATTTGGAAACGTGCCAATGGCATTGATAATCCACCCTTAATTCCGTTTCATGAGCGCAAGTCCATATCCACAGAACGCACTTTTAATAAGGACACTATTGATGTAAAGATGTTGCGGACCACCATTTTTGCGATGGCTGAAAATTTGGCGTTCCAATTACGCAGAGGAAACAAAATAGCTGGAGTTATCAGTGTAAAAATCCGCTATTCTGATTTTAACACCTACAGCAAACAAATTAAAATTCCATACTCAAGTGCGGACCATGTGATTATTCCCAGGGTCTTGGAGCTCTTTGATAAATTGTACCAACGTCGATTATTGGTCCGTTTGGTGGGCATAAAGTTGGACGACATTGTAAGCGGCCATTATCAAATTAATCTATTTGATGATACAGAAGAAATGCTCGGTCTATATAACGCTATGGATCATATCAGAGGTCGTTATGGCGAATCCAGTATCATGCGGGCATCTTCCATGGGCGCAAAAACCATTGGTAGATTTCAGAATCCATTTAATGGCGAGCCACCAACGTTGTTAGCACATAGAAACCAATAATGTACCTTAATTGTCACTCATACTACTCCCTTCGCTACGGCACGTTTTCTGAAATTGAACTTTTGGAACTTGCCAAAAAAAATGATGTCCAAACGTTAGCACTTACGGACATTAATAATACCTCGGCATGCCTGAATTTCATCAGAAAAGCAAAAGACTTCAACATCAAGCCTGTTGTGGGCATTGACTTTAGAAATGGTTCAAAACAGATCTATGTGGGACTTGCCAAAAACAATGAAGGATTTAGAGAACTCAATGCATTTCTATCCCATCATTCCGAAAATAAATTGGAATTACCAGAGCTCGCTCCTACTTTTGATAATTGTTATATTATTTATCCCTTCGAGCGCGTGTTGCAGTTGGATAAAAAGGATTTCTCTTCCAATGAATTTATTGGCGTTTCCATTGAAGAACTGCGAAAACTACGATTTTCTAAACTCAAAAATCTAGACAATAAATTAGTGGTTTTACAGGCTGTTACTATCAGGACAAAGAAAGATTTCAATGCCCACAGATTGTTGAGAGCCATCGGTAAAAACACCTTATTGAGCAAACTTGAAAAATCTGAAGAATGCAGGCTGACTGACAAAATGAGTTCTCTGGGTGAGATAACTGAGGCCTTTAGTGATTTCCCAAATATTATTGAGAATACGAATCGCATTTTGGAAAGTTGTCATATTGAATTTGGCTTTGGAGAACAACGTAAATCACAAAATTTAAAGCTCTATACCGATTCCGTTGAAAAAGATTACAAGCTTTTAGAAAAGCTGTGTCACGACAATTTACACAAACGTTATTCTCGTCCCGACGAAAAAGTTCTTTCACGTTTGAAAACAGAATTGGATACTATCAAATCTTTGGATTTTGTGGCCTTCTTTCTTATCAACCATGATATTGTTTCCTATGCCAATAGCAAAGGTTATTTCCATGTGGGGCGCGGTAGTGGTGCCAATAGTATTGTGGCCTATATTATTGGCATCACCGATGTAGATCCCATTGAACTGGATCTGTATTTTGAACGTTTTATCAATCCGTTCAGGGCATCACCTCCTGATTTCGATATTGATTTCTCCTGGAAGGACCGAGATGATGTGACCGATTATATATTTAGAAGATTTCCACATACGGCGTTAATGGCCACCTACAACACCTTTAAATATAGGGCTGTGGTTCGGGAATTGGGAAAGGTTTTCGGTTTGCCAAAAGAAGAAATCGACAAATTGAGCAAGGGCAATTATCAGTTATCTCAATTGGATGACATCTCAAAGCTGGTACTCCGTTACGGTAAACTCATAGAGGGATTCCCCAATCATCTGAGCGTGCATTCGGCAGGGGTACTTATTTTAGATAAGCCTGTGCACTATTATTCGGCAACCGATATGCCTCCAAAAGGATTTCCAACGGTTCAATTTGATATGATCATTGCAGAGGATGTGGGTGTGTTTAAGTTCGATATTCTTGGTCAGCGGGGATTGGCCAAAATTAAGGATGCCTTGGATATCATTGCAGAAAACAGGCCAGAGGTACCACCCATTGACATCACTAATGTTGAAGCTTTCAAAAAAGATAAGAATATTAACAACCTTTTGAAATCGGGAGGTGCCATTGGAGCCTATTATGTGGAATCGCCAGCAATGCGCGGATTGATGCAACAATTACAGACCCAGGATTATTTGGGCCTTGTTGCAGCAAGTTCAATTATCAGACCTGGGGTTTCTGGATCAGGGATGAAAGAGGAGTTTATCAAACGACATCGATATCCCGAAAATCGGAAAAATGCCCATCCCATTCTTTTACAAATCATGCCTGAAACTTATGGGGTGATGGTATATCAAGAGGATGTGTTGAAGGTTGCCAACCAGTTCGCCGATTTATCACTTGGTGAGGCCGATATTTTAAGGCGTGGCATGAGCGGTAAATTCCGTTCAAGACAAGAATTTGCGGCCGTAGAAGAAAAATTCATATCCAACTGCAAGAAAAAAGGATTCAGTGATGAACTGATTTCTGAAGTTTGGGAACAGATCAAGAGTTTTGCGGGCTATGCCTTTGCCAAAGGCCATTCTGCCTCCTATGCAGTAGAGAGTTACCAGAGTTTATATTTAAAATGTTACTATCCCTTGGAGTTCATGACGGCCGTTCTCAATAATGGCGGTGGTTTTTACAGTGTAGAACATTATTTACACGAAGCACAAAAACAAGGTGCCACAATTTGTTCGCCCTGTATCAATAATAGCGACCACCCGAACAGACTGATTGGAACTTCCATTTATTTAGGTTTCGGATACCTGAAAAATCTAGAGACCTATACCGTTCAGCGAATGCTTACAGAACGACAATTAAATGGGTTTTACAGTTCCTTGGATGACTTTATAGATAGAGTTACCATAAGCATCGAACAGTTGACCATTTTAATACGCATCGATGCGTTCCGATTTACGCAACACACAAAAACAGAATTGCTATGGCAGGCTATTTTTAAACTAAATGCCGATGGTGCCAAAAGTCAGCAAGCGAAGTTGTTTAAAATTGAGCATAAGGAATTCAAGTTGCCTAAATTGGATAGCCATTGGGTGGAGAATGCCTATGACGAAATGGAGCTTTTGGGCTTTCCACTGTGTAATTACTTCAACCTTGTCAATGGCCAGATGAACAATGGTGTTATGGCCAGTGAAATGAAAAATTTTATAAATAAGGAAATCCTGATCTACGGTAGTTTGGTCACGACAAGATTCAACAAAACCTCTCAAGGCAAATTGATGCGACTGAGCACTTTTATAGATCAAAAAGGAGAT
>JBBSOJ010000315.1:0-3373 GCA_038259855.1 Flavobacteriales bacterium | reverse complement strand
TGGTGATCCATCAATTTTTTACCGGTAAGGTCATATACTACAATCGCTTCAATATTTTTTGCTGCCCTTACATGTAGCTGGTCATTTTTGACATATACAAAAGTATCTGAAAGCTGTTGCTCGTCTACAGACAATTGTCTATCCGTATATCGCAACACAAAACGATCTTTCATATCTCCTACAGTAGCAGTAAAACTATATGGCGAATTTCTTAAATCATGAATCACATTCTGGTACGTATCCTCCAAATAAATGCCTTGCTCTGTGTTGAGCATGATGCTTCCTTTTAAATGATCTATCCCGATACTATAGATCCCGTTTGTTGGCACTGCTACCCCAAGGACAACTGTATCTGAGCTATCAAATGGCAAAGGACGCCCTTGAATAACCAATCGGTCTTCTGACACTTGCGTATATAAACTAAAATCATTGGTGCCCATATGGGATGCGTCATATAAATTGTCTTTTCCGTAGGTGGCACCTTGCACATAGCCTACCACTGCCACTGTGGCTATTTTAGCGTCATTAGTTAAGGATAACCATAGTAATTGTTTTTCTGAATCAGATCCTTTTGAATTTTCTGGATCGCCGCTTGATCTGAAAAATTGTGAGTTATCGTAATTCGCTTCCCCAGTCTTAAAACGCATCGCATTCGTAAATCTGACATTTCCTGCAGCCTTTGCTTTCACAAAGAACCCCTGCCCTGAAGCTATATTTCCATCAAATTTAGGATTTGTTGATGCAGTGCCATTATAAACCAAATAATCAGATGAATTATAATTATAACCAAAGTCTTGATAAAATGGGTTGCTGCCACCTGGCGTAATTTCTGTGCCATGCGTCCATATGTAAACACCACCGTCAATTACTTCGAGCAATGATGAATTTGTAGAGAGAAACGAATCTCCATTTATTGGAGATGGATAAGGGTTTCCAATTAAATTCCAACCACTATCTGGGTTAGTGATTGGTTTGCCTGGAGATAATAAAACAGGAATAATGTACTCGCCATTATTTGGGATACCTATAAAACTATTAAGCAAACTAAAGGTGTCGCCTGGGCCAAGTGGTGGTGCAGGCGGCCCCGGAGTTGGCACTCTGACAATAAACCCTTTGCCAGGGGTCATAATTCCTCCCCCTGTAGGAGCGGTCCAATTGCCAACAGAACCATTGCCATTATTTTTTTCTACATTCCACTCATAGGTGCGAGAACTGTACAGACCTCCAACATTAAAATTAGCAAGAGGAGAAGACCAATACACATAGTCAAATTTCTTGAGTTCTTTTGCAATTCTATTGACAATGATTTTCCCTGAGTTTTCATTAGCGTTGACGCCTCCAACTAATGGAAGTGGTTTGGTTTGGATTAAGCTGGCGTTGTCTTCAAGTGTGAATTTACCGGCCGCAAGATAGGATGTTTCCCCCGTGGCCAGAACCTCAGGAGCCACGGTAATTGCATCATATAATTTCATTTTTGTATCAGCTGGAATGGTTACCTCCACCCCTGCAGCCACAAAACAATCACAGCCTTCTAAGTCTCCAACCTTATTGTATGATGAAGCAAAAATCAAACTTCTTTCCTTGGGACTAACGGCACCATAAGCAGAACTCCAAGAACCACTTTCCCAAGTATATGGAGTCCCTCCTTGAGACAGGTTGACGAGCGCAAAAGTAGTACCTTGATTATTTTCAATTTTAATTTTGTAAACGCCCAATTTACTAGGATCGACATTAGGAACAGTTAAGGATGGAGTAGAAACTGGCGCACCCGTCACAGAAACGTTAAATCTTAGCAGCTGATATCTCAAGTCTTCAGTAGAGTTGTTTGGCTGGCGAATTCCGCCCGCATCATCATCGATACCGACATTAAGTTTTGGTCCGGCTTCAGTAAGTTGAAATGTTGCTGAAGAAGTACCATCTGGAACACACACAAACCTAGACAATGCATTCTTTACTACGGGACCTTTGATATCAAAAGATTCTTGATTATACGCCATAAAAGCAATATCGGCGGTACCGCCTGCGGTCATATTTATATTCTCTATACTCGCAACCGCTGTACTAGTGGTTATTTCAAAGTCCTCTAATTTGAAGGCAGCCATCCTAATAGGTCTATATTCGTCCTGATTGTTTATAAATCCCCGCTTATTTGGCGTGGCAGTTGTAAAAAGTTGATTATTAGGAAAACTGAATAAGTCCAATTGCCAATTGGCTAAAATTGTGCTGTCGAAGTTAGGTATTTTTAATTCTAATGGTCTTCCCACAATATTTCCCGAAGCATCAGCGTAATAATATATATCGGTACCTCCTGCTTGTGCTATTTGTGTAATCAAGAGATCTGGCGTACCAGCATCATTCACTGCACCTGGTTTCCCGTTTCCACTAAAAAACTGAACATCTGTCTCGTTATTAAAATTGGTGACTCCCGTACCTAACTCCAAGCCATTTTTTCCATCGATAATGACATCAAAAATTGTTAGATTATTAATATTAACTAAGCTCGTAAGATCATTATTGGTGGAGCTTTCATTGGGAGAAGTTAATAAATCAATCTTATCACCAGTTACAATATAATTAGCATTAGTTGTTTTACCTTTGACGCCATTGGTAGAATAGGCTTTGAATACCTTTCTATAATATTTTAACCCAGAAGGTGGCGCTAAAGCCGATCCTGCATCTATATCTGCTTGAGTGAGATCTAACGCTGCTATTAACTTAGTCTCCAAAAGACCATTGTCCACGCCCGTAGAATAAATTGTGCCATCATACATTTTATATCCTATCAGTTCATGATAGTCATTAGGACATGACGCACAGGTCTTCCCTGATTTAGGAGACTTCCAATCATTAGATCTCCAAAAGCCATTACCATTATAATTCCAATTTGTGTAAATTTCTTTGATGAAGAAAGATTTGGTGTTTAAAAGAGATTCTTTTTTAGGGCCTATGTAATTAATTGGATAAGCGGGGTAGGTAGTTCCAGCGACCATTAAGTTTGCAGAATTATCTCCCGCAGCCTCAGTCTCAGTTCGAGTGATTTCAAAAATCATTTCAGTAGTACTAACAACAACTCGGGTGGCATTGGCAATTCCAGGGAGAGAAACAGTAGTACTAGAATTAAATCCAGTACCTCTAATGGTAACTATTGAACCGGTAGTCACTCTAGTTGGGGAAACACTAGTAACAACAACCTGAGCATAAGACCCAACAGCAGTCAGCAGCATAAATGCCACCATGAGTCCTTTAAACAATGCAATCTTAGAATAGTTAGGAGTAATTTTTGTAATCATAGGTACCAATGGTTTAGTTGAGTGCCCTATGTCTCCATCAAATTTTTCAGGAAGGGCAGCCCTAAAAAAGATGTATTAAAAAT
>JBBSOJ010000314.1:0-3403 GCA_038259855.1 Flavobacteriales bacterium | reverse complement strand
TCTGCGAATCAAATAGAATGCTCATTGACACATGAAACGCCTATGTATGATGGCACACTCGACCAAATGATAGCGAAAGAAATAACGCCCATGGCTTGGTCTCCGTTAGGAGAGGTATTTAAAGAACAGAATGCGCCTATGGAAAGAATTGACAAACAACTTAACGCTCTAACAGACAAATACAGCGCTTCTAAAGACCAACTTTTACTGGCGTGGCTATTGAAACACCCTGCAAAAATTCATCCGGTTGTCGGAACAACTACAAAAGAACGCTTAAGTAACACCTCCAAAAGCGTCGAAATTGATTTGGAATTGGAGGATTGGTTTTTATTATCACAAGCAAGACAAGGACGTGAAGTTCCCTAATTATTAGCAATGTTCCTTCGCATCTCGAAATATGTAGTAACTTGAAAATCTATTCAAATTGAAGCATTTATAATGAAAAAAACAGCATTGATCACGGGAGCCACTAGCGGCATCGGTAGAGCCACGGCAGAAGAATTTGCCAAATATGGCATTAATCTCATACTTTGCGGACGACGCCAAGAACGATTGGAGAGCATTAAAAAAACTTTACAAAAATATACGGATGTCCATATTTTGAATTTTGATGTGCGCGATAAACAAGATGTTTTTAAGGCCATTGAATCCCTACCAGACGCGTTTAAAAAGATCGATATTTTAATCAATAATGCGGGTAATGCGCATGGACTCGACCCAATTCAAACTGGCGATACAGATGATTGGGATGCCATGATGGACATCAACGTCAAAGGATTGCTATACGTGAGCAAAGCCATAATCCCACAAATGACGGAACGACATTCAGGCCAAATAATCAACATTGGTTCTTCTGCAGGCAAAGAAGTGTATCCCAAAGGAAATGTGTATTGCGCCAGCAAGCACGCCGTTTTAGCTATTACAGAAGGTATGCGGATTGACCTTAATCCGTTTGGCATTAAAGTATGTGCTATCAACCCTGGACTCGTGGAAACAGAATTTTCTCAAGTCAGGTTTAAAGGTGATGCTGTTGCTGATGGTGTTTACAAAGGCTACAAAGCCTTGCAACCAGAAGATATCGCGGAGATCATATATTTTGCGGTGTCACGACCTGCACACGTCAACATTGCGGATTTGTTGGTGTTTCCAACGGCACAAGCGAATAGTACGATTTTGAAGAAGGAATCGATCTAGAGAACGCCAACATGATTTGATATGAACGTTTCTAACTTTATATATTGATGAAAAAGGAATCATTGACAAGCCAATTGATGAAACCACGTTTTAAACTATCACCTTAAGCCCGGATTAACATTTTATTTTTTTTCATCAAAACACACTCCAAATTTTTGATGTTTCCAAATTTTGAAAACGGTATTTCAGAGTGATCAAGAATAGTGCATATCTATAAACATAATCGCAGTGTTATAATTTAGTCCATGATCAACAAACGTCTTCTTATCAAAAATCTGTTGGCTCACAACGATGAGAACAGTTTTTATGATAAAAAACGAAAGATTGATATTTCACTAAAAGAAGGAAAGGCAAAATTCTTAAAGCATGTCTGCGCCTTATCCAACAGCAATCCGAAAAACAACTCATACATCGTCATCGGAGTAGAGGATGAGGACAACGAGATCATAGGTGTCGATTTTTTCGATGATAGTAAGATTCAAAACCTTATCAACGCTTACCTGACACATCCTCCGTTCGTCCAGTACGAAAACATTCCCTTTCCTCACTTACCGCATGACAAAGTCGTCGGCTTGGTTACCATTAGGCCGATAAATCGTCTGACATCACTTCGCAAGAATATTTGGAAATACTACGGCGGCTCTGTTTTTTTTAGAGATGGGAGCATCAGCATGCCTAAAGCGTTTGATATTGTGATACAAGATATCAATTCTAAAATCGTAGAAGCTATAGAGAATCATTCCCAAAACAACATCCAATATACACTTGATGGGGTTTTTGATTTTATGACTAAAAGAAGAGATTATCATCCAACTTATCAAGTGTTTCAGGAGTATTTCGTGCTTTGTTGGGCCGGACATAAAAAAACGACGAAAGAGAAGATATTTTATAGCAGGGTTGATATCGAATTGATCAACGAGCAAGTGCGTCTCTTTTTCTCAACTTTAGATGAAGTCTCCATTACCTTTGATGAGGATTCTTTCAATATCGTTGAATATGTAAGCTTGGGACTTCAAGATAATTACAAATACTATCCATTAGAAGAAACAACGATAAAATTTGGAAACAATGCCAAATATCATATCGACACTAAATTGCTTTTTGAAGCACCACAATTCGATAAAAAAGTATTGCATCACATTTACAACTCCAATAATGCCATTCTAGAAAAATTAAAAAAGGGATTGGCACTTACAACCGCAGAAAAAAATGATTTACTCAATCTACCGGCTAGTTACCTTATTTGTTATCTTAATTTATTTCACGAAGCAATCGATAAGTTGAATGATGCGAAGCCCTATTTAAAATCTTACAGTCAGGAGGTTTATGAAAATCACAAAGAAACAATGCGGATTTTGAGAAAAGTTAAGTATAGTTGATTTCTTATCAAAAATTATCGACCTCGGAAAAATCAAGTGCAGTTTATCGATGGTAAAATTTTCTTTTAACGATTCTGACCCTATTTTTGCCACTAACCTTTCTAATTTAGAGTACGCTTTTATGTTTTTGATTATTCCTTTTATTTCATTTTTTTGAAAATTCCCACTTTAAATACGCTATAAATCAAATTTAATCTTCGACCGTAAAATCCTTTTTGATCTAAAAAAATAGGATTTAAATTCAACTAAAAAAAGTAATTGACATTGTTCGTTTTTGGTATGCTTTTTTATGGACATTATTCAAATATAGCGTAACTCATATAATCTGAAATACAGCTATTTACACCTTTGCTCTTCTTTAAAATTTGACGCTCATCTTATAATTTGTCGTTTTAACGATAAGTCATCCATTTCAACGTCAAAATCGTAGGATTGCTCGAATATGTTTACGAATATGGCAATTACAGTCGAACTTTGTTTGTATTAATTATAAATCCTAACATAATGAAAAATTTTACTAAGTATTTTATGTTTGCCTTGTGTTGTTCGGCCGCTGTGGGGACAACCAATGCACAATCTAACTCTGAAGGCTGTTATGGCACTTCTGTCGTTGAGTTTACTCAAGGCTTGAGAGTTAATGGTCAGCCAGTTGCTGCCAATCGATCAAATCCTGATAATGCTTTAGGTGTTCCTGACAGATCCAATGCAGCAGATGGTTTCGTTTCTCTTGGAATTAACGGAACTATTACTATCGCATTTGGTGGTGATGTTTATGATGAAGCGGGAGCCGATATTATGGTTTACGAAACATCTTTTAGCGGTGATACTTG
>JBBSOJ010000313.1:0-3428 GCA_038259855.1 Flavobacteriales bacterium | reverse complement strand
ATTTTTCAAAATTTTTAACGTCATTCAAAAAGTCAAATACTTCTTTTGAAGACTTGTTTATAACTTGTTTGGGAGATTCTAATGTCATTTTTAATATTTTTTGAACACCTAGTGCTCTGTTGTCAATTAAAGTTTCTAATAACTCAATATGCGATTTTTAAAATCCTTTCCAATCGCTAGGATTGTTGTTCCAGCTTGTTAAAATATCCTGTTCATTAGAAGTTATATATTTCGTGTCAAGCGCTTCTTCCAATAGATTTTCGTAATTGCTCAACGTGTGCAATGTCACTTTTGCATCGTTGAAGTTAGTCTTCGCAACTTCAAACCCATAGGTAAAAATGGCCGCCATTCCTTTAACATTTACACCAAAATCCTTCAGCGCTTTCACGGCGTTTAAACTACTCGTACCGGTACTGATAAGGTCTTCGACAACAACGACATTTTGGCCTCTTTGTAAAAAGCCTTCAATTTGATTTTGCCTTCCGTGGCTTTTGGCTTCTGGTCTTACATAAACAAATGGTAAACCTAAATATTCTGCTACTAAAATTCCGATCCCAATGGCACCTGTGGCTACGCCGGCAATAACATCGGGTTTTCCATAGGTCTTTTCAATTTGCTTTGCCATGGTATCGCGCACATAGTTGCGTATTGGTGGAAAAGACAGTATAATTCTGTTGTCACAATAAATGGGGGATTTCCAACCTGACGCCCAAGTGAAAGGGGTGTTAGGTTGAAGTTTTATTGCGTTGATCTGCAATAATAATTTAGCAGTCTGTTTCGAAGTTTCTTTGTCAAAAATCATGTCACAAAACTAATCAAAAATGTTAAACTATATTTTGAAAATTACTAGAAAATTATATTCAAAAAAGTGCTCATTATTTAAAAAATGATATTTTTACCACATAAAATAATCAGCCATTCTACCAATGACCACAATTTTTGTCAACGACAAACCCATCGTTCTCACAACAGAGGTAGGACTTGAAACCAATTTCAAGAATTATTTGTTGGATACTGTTCATATTGGGAAATTAATCAAAGAGCTTAATAATACGCCGCTAGAGGGAGCACGCTTGATCGGGAAAAAGGAACGCAAGCTTTTGAAGAAATTCTTAAAAAAATTACCAAATGTCATTGCTGGTGGCGGCAAAGTACTGAATCATAAAGGTGAAATTCTCTTCATATACCGGAACGACAAGTGGGATTTGCCAAAAGGAAAGGCCGAAGGAAAGGAAACGATAGAAGAAACTGCTCTGCGGGAAGTTGAGGAAGAAACCAATGTTACCGGACTGAAAATCACAAAACCACTTGAGACGACATATCATATATTTAAGCGAAATGGCCGCCTCAAGATTAAAGTGACCTACTGGTTTGAAATGACCACAGATTTTGAAGGAACACTAGAGCCTCAAGAAGATGAAGGTATTACTAAAGTTGAATGGTTAAATCCAATTCAGATCACTGAAGCGATGAAAAATTCTTATGCTAATATTAGGATTTTGGTTTAGGTAATTAGATGTTTTTGGAGATTTTTTTGAGCTTAATAATATGGTTTGTTTCAATAAAATACTTGATATCCTTAATGGGTATAAACATTATTTGTCAAAGTAAGCTTACTTCACTCTATACACAGGATACTGCAAATGCGCTTTTTCATAATTTGGACTCTGTTTGTGTATCCAATCTAATTGTGCATACCAATTTTTAGCAAAATCGGGTTCCGCTTCTTTTTTATTTTCAAACATTTGTTTTAAATCGGGATTTTTTGTCAATAGTTCAGCAGCCATATCCTCCCATACGTAAGGGGAAAATCCTTCCTTTTGTTGTAAAATGGTATCGAAAAAATTCCAGTTAAAGAAGGAATCTGGTGCTTGTGGCTCTAGGGTTTCTAGCAGATAGCGAAATGCTCTCTGGTCCGTTTCTATGATGTAATCCCCTTTTCTAAATGTGATTGTATGATCCATCGTTTCAATGTTTGTATTATAATGCGGGTAATGTCCTTCGTATGCTGTAGTTCTAGTGTCAAAATTTGCAATCCTATAACTTTCGACTGTTAGCGTTGTGTCATTCTCAAAAGTTTGCATGTCGACCTTGTTCAATTTCAGAAGTTCAATGACAGTCCACCAGCTTTGAGGTATGATGTATGCTTTTGGTACGGAAATTTCCACACGTGGTGAAAAATAATTTTGATAGGTCAGCTCTTTTGTAAATGGTTGACTCCGGTCATATTTTAATCGTTTTGCGTCTGTAATATCGCTAGGGATCATGTTACCTTCATATCCTTTGAAATTTAAACGGGTGGCCTTTGTAGTGTCCAATTTCCAGTCAATCGGGTATATTATTGGGATTTTAAACGATGACGTTCTAAGCGATTTAATTTTTTCAGAGTCTCTATCAATAATTTCGATCATACTCTTCATCAATTCATAGGTGCCTTCAACGCGTTGTTTATAAGGTTTGAGCATATGCGTTTCAACCATCATTCCCAACGTGTTCCACAAGGTCGTGTAGCCAGTAGAGTAGCGAGGCGAATCAAAAAATTGACTGAAACCTTTTTCTGGTACTTCATTAAACACATTTACATAAGGAGTTATGTCCCAATTTTTTGATTTGAGATTTTGTTCTAGTGAGGGCATCAATTCCTCTTGAAGGTAGGACCCCAAATCACCTCCCAATTTGTTATGTTGGGTAAAAAGATGGGTCAGCGTATATTGATAATCGGCTCCATTGCTGACATGGTTATCAATAAACACATCAGGTTGCACTAGATGAAACACAGTTGCGAAGGTTCGTGCATTTTTTGAATCATTTTTTATAAAATCCCTATTGAGATCAAAATTCCTTGCATTGCCCCTGAATCCATAATTTTCAGGCCCGTTTTGATTGGTTCGCGAGGTAGAATTCCGATTCAAACTGCCTCCAACATTATAAATTGGTATGGTTACCAAAACAGTATTTTTAGGCATTTCGATAGTTCCTTGAAGTAGGTCCCTAAAGAGCATCATAGTAGCATCGACGCCATCAGATTCTCCTGGATGTATGCCGTTATTGATCAGCATAATGCGTTTTTTGTCTCGAATGGATTCAAAATTGAAGTCAGCGTCAGGATTTAAAGTGACCATATGTAATGGGTAACCAGAATCTGTCTCGCCTATGGCCTTTATGGAGATTTGATCGAACGCTTTCGATAACTCATAATAAAAGTCTATGGTTTGATGGTAGGTTGCCGTTTCAAAGCCATTACTTTGCTCAAAAACAGTGCTGAATTTTTTATTTTTATCAGGCGTTTGGCTCCAACAAATGCTAGATATTAAAAACACTACTAGAAGTTTTTTCATTTATGGGTATTTACTCTCAAACTTACTGAAATTAAACTAATTTTGCATCTGCAAATTCATAACTATATGCATCAGACTACCAATACCATT
>JBBSOJ010000312.1:0-3428 GCA_038259855.1 Flavobacteriales bacterium | reverse complement strand
ATCCTGTTTTGCCAGTCCGTTGATGGCATTGGTATAAATTTTATTGCCTCGTTTTACAACGTTGGCTATATTTTTTGCACTTTCGTGAATAACGCCTTGTACAGAGCTACTTTCTGCCTTTATCAGTGTGTCTTCCGCCTTTGCTTCTTTCACTTTCCTACTGTGGGCCATGGAGCTTCTGATAAGTAATATAAAGGCCACAACTAGTAAAATAGGGAACATTACTTTGATGTTCAGATTCAATAAATAAGCTACGAGTGCTGCAGCAAAGAAGGCACTAAACGCTGTAAAAAACCACCCTCCAATGACATTGATGACCCCAGCCACGCGGTAGACCGCACTTTCGGCTCCCCAAGCTCTATCTGCCAATGATGTTCCCATAGCTACCATAAAAGTTACGTAAGTTGTGGATAATGGAAGTTGGTAAGAAGTGGCGATAGAAATTAATACTGCGGCAATCATTAAATTCACTGCAGCCCTTACTAAGTCAAAAGATGGTAATTCATGAACTTTATCTTTTGATAATTTAATGACTGGAGTTTCAAATTGTTTATCAATCTTCTCTTGCCATGATGTAGGTAATATATAATTTGACACTTGCGACATGGTCATTGCAAACCTAACAAATCCTCTGGAGAGAAAATTAGGTTGAAATCGTTCTTTTGTTTCACCCTGGCTTGACAAGTCGAGCGATGTTTTTACTACTTGTTTTGCTTTTGAAGAAAACCAAAGGGTCAGTACCATCACTAAACCAGCGATAAGCAGAAGAGCCGTTGGTGTTGTGGCTTTTGTACTAAGGCTGTCCATGGAAAACTCAGTTGCAGCTAAACCAAGGGTGTTGATTGCAGGATTCATAAAATCTGAATACGCCTGATACGCTCCGATTGATGGCCCAATAAAATTCACAAGGTCATTTCCCGCAAATGCTAATGCTAATGCAAACGTACCAACTAAAATGATTATTTTGTAAATATTCATTTTTGCAAATGCTATCAATGAATACGATAACAATGACCAAAATAGTAAGCTGGCGGCAATAATAATTGCAGCTTGATGTTCTAAAAAATCTTTAATAGTTTCGCCTCCGATGATATCATAGCTTTCTTTGGCAAAATTAGTTCCTCCAATTCCTTTCATGAAAATGAAATAGGTGATGGAAGTCAGCGCAATACCTCCAAATAAGGCTCCCACCCAGTTCGCCTTTCTTTCAAAATTATAAGACAACATAAGTCGTGCAACCCATTGTACGATTGCTCCTATAGAAAAGGCAACAACAACAGAAAGAAGGATGCCAAAGATGATTTCCGATGCTTTAGACGTATTGATATAGGTTACAACATCACTGAAAGTTCCTCCATCATGACCAATTTTAATAAGTGACATAGCGACGGAAGCTCCAAGTAGCTCAAATACAATAGAAACCGTGGTAGAAGTGGGCATACCAATGGAATTGAAAAAGTCTAGAAGGAGAATGTCAGTAATCATTACCGCCATAAAAATGATCATGATCTCACTGAACATGAATTCGCTAGGGTTGAAAATACCTTTTCTCGCCACTTCCATCATGCCGCTGGAGAATATGGCCCCAATGGCAATACCAGCACTTGCTACAATCATAATAGTTCTAAAGGAAATTGCTTTTGATCCGATAGCAGAATTCAAGAAATTGACAGCGTCATTGCTCACTCCTACAACTAAATCGGCGATCGCCAATATAGCCAGGGCAATGATCATATATAAGTAAATGTTATCCATAGTTTAAATTCAAATAGTTTGCAAATATCTTTAGTGTTGGTCGGTAGTATGTTACGTAATTGTTATATTTTAAAAATGAATGTCGAATTGTACGCGAAATAAAAGTTGATCTTCCTGATTATCAATTTCAGTAAGACTGATATCGCTCTGAACCTTTAGGCTATGTCCTACTATAAATTTAGAAACTCCGAGCGTATATTGGTATTCAGGATCCATTCCGGTGACTGCTTCATTTAGTTCTACCGATGAATATCGGCCCGAGATTTCCCAGTCATTTTTCAATAAATAGCCACTTTGTAAATTCAGACCTTTACCTATCTGAACGCTATCGCCAGTTACTGACCCATCCAAATTTTTCGCGATAGGATCTTTGGCATCTCTGTCTGCATATTCCGCCATCAAACTAAACCCTTTATATTTAAACATGGCGTCAACAAACCATGTGTTGATGTTTGTTTCGTAAAATCCTGTATCAGTTGCCATATAAGCACCTTGATTACTTCTTGTTCTTACGGCATCATTGTTATGATCATAAGAAATACCTACCGCCAATTTTGGTGTTTTCTCTCTTTTTAGGTCGGATCCGGAGTAATCGCCAGATCCTGTAAAGTTGCCCATCGGCAATAATTCTATTCGCCCTGTGTATTGATGACCACCGAGATTCCCAGTTACAACGTTTCTACCTTCTCCTTGAGATAGAGCAACTATTTCCTCTATTACAAAATCATCTAAAATAGTGAATTGATGTCTTAATTGAAAACCTATATCTCTGTCTATATTAAATCGAGCGTTTAAAATTGAACGGTCCACTTGCTGCATATTAGCAGAAGAGATGACTCGCTCTCTATTACCAGGTAGCTTGGTCTGACCGACCCAGAGCGTAAAATTTTTATAAAAATTATACTTTAGAACAGCATCCATTACGTAGCGAGGCGTGTTACCGGTGAATCCTGATACGCCCGAAACATCTCTATTGGAAAGGCCTAACTCTATTTTGTATTCTAGTTTTGGTGACACCGCAAATCCGTCAAATTTTAATCGCGCACGACGAATCGAAAAACTTGATTCTGGATGTTCTCCATTTTGAGCTAAAGAAGATGCTAGAAATTGGAACCTGGCGCCGAACTTCATAGTCCAAGAACTGTCTTGACCTACAAGGTTAAAAATGCCCTTGCCAAATTTCGGGGCGGTTGGTTCTTGGGAATGCAAAGTGTTAGAAGCTAGCAATAAAGCAGCTAAAAATATCACTATTAATTTCATTATCAGTATTAGTCTTTGTCGACTGCAAAGAACCGATACTAATGTTAAACTAATGTTTCCTAATCATTAAATAATAAAAATGAAAAAACTGCCTTGGCCAAAGGCAGTTATCAGCATTCATGATAATATAGTCGACAAAAACTAATAGATTATATGAAACCAATTATATTTTAAAATACAAGTAAAGATCTATCTTCAAAGTCATTTAAATGTAACGTAACTATTAATTAATCATTAAACTTTACACATATTGAAGTATGGAGAATCTATTGTTCAGATTCTCAATGTTAAGTTAATGTTACCAAAACGTTTGATTAATGTAAAATAATCTCTATATTTGTTAAGTCACTATTAATTTAAAACCCAAATAAACATGAAAAATATACTAATACTAACAATGTTATTATTCACTT
>JBBSOJ010000311.1:0-3429 GCA_038259855.1 Flavobacteriales bacterium | reverse complement strand
ATTTAAACGACCAGATTGATGGCGCGAAGTATCTCATTGATCAGCACGGCATAGACAAGGATCGTCTCGGTATTTATGGGGGTTCTTATGGCGGATTCATCACCTTAATGGCCATGTTTAATTCGCCAGATACCTTTAAAAGCGGTGCAGCATTGCGCTCGGTAACTGATTGGGCTCATTATAATCATGGATATACCGCTAACATTCTAAACACGCCTTTTGAAGATCCAAAAGCGTATCAACGAAGCTCGCCCATCTATTTCGCTGATGGTTTAAAAGGCCATTTACTGATGCTCCACGGGATGATTGACACCAATGTTCACTTTCAAGACATCGTAAGATTATCTCAACGTTTAATTGAACTGAAAAAAGATAATTGGGAATTGGCCGTGTTTCCGTTGGAAGGTCACAGTTTTGTGGAAAGCTCTAGTTGGTCGGACGAATATCGACGTATTTTTAAATTGTTTCAGGAAACTTTAAGAAAGTAATACGATGAATTTTGATAATTTGGGCGTTACCCTAAAGGGTCGGGCTATACGTTGCAAGTCCTCGCACTTTTTCGATCAACATCTAAAAAGTGCTGTGGGCTTTCCACTTCTATCCCTAACGCAGCAGGAACTTTTCGAATAAAATTGTTTAAATACAGGTTTGGCTATAAATTCTATTCAACATACATTTATTTCCACCCACCACCAAGTGCTTCATATAAATCTATAATGGATAATAATTGTTGCAATTTGGTATCCACCAGACTCAATTCTGCGTTTAGAGCACTTTGTCTCGCAGTCAATAAATCCAAATAATTCGCGTAGCCATTCTTAAGCAATTCTGATGAGTTGGATTCCGCATTTCGTAAAGCCTCTACTTCTAGATCGCGATACTCAAATTTTCGGGTTTCCGCATTATAGGTGTATAAGGCATTGCTCACTTCTTGACCAGCTTCCAACAATGCACGTTTAAATTCCAACAAGGCCTCTTCTTGTTGCGCATCGGCCACTTCCTTTTGGGTTTTAATCCTTCGCTGATTAAAAATCGGCTGCGTCAATCCACCAATTATGGTTGCAAATAAAGAGTTAGTACTGAACAACGTATCAAAATCCAAACTTTCCAATCCACCAGTAGCTGTTAAGGTCAATGATGGATAAAAATTACTGCGCGCCACATTGGTCAGTTCAAACGCCTGAATCAATCCATACTCTGCAGCAATGACATCTGGTCTGTTTCGCAAGAGAACGGAAGGTACGCCCAGTTTAAGTTCTGTATCAATACTTTGCTCATCAAGAACGCCTCGCTGATAAGATTGTGGCCCTTTACCCAACAAAATACTCATGGTATTCTCTGCTCTAAAAATGGCAGTCTCCAAATCTACTTGGATCGCTCTGGCGTTGTTATATTGGGCAATATTTTGATCAACCGCAACTTGTGTCACATTCCCAGCTTCTTTCAATGCTTGGATAGTACTCACGCTACTGTCTCGAACGATCACGCTTCTCTTGGTGATTTTAAGTTGTGAATCTAATGACAACAATTGAAAATAGGTAGATGAGATATCGGCTATCAATCGCGTTTTAACCGCTTGGTGCGCTGCAATACTTTGAAGATACTCTGCTTCAAAAGCCCGTTTATTGCTTCTAATCTTACCCCAAATGTCAGCTTCCCAAGACAGATCAGCCGAAATGGCATATTGATCAATCGCACCGTTAAAAAAAGATCCAAATTGACTGTTCCTAGAAAGTTCCTGATGTGTCATCGTGGCTCCAGCAGACAATGACGGTAAAAACCCAGCTTTACCTTGTTTTACATAAGCATCAGCCGCTAACATTTGTTGAATTGCCACTCGTATGTCAATATTATTCTCAAGACCTTCTTCGATATATTGTATTAAATAGGGATCCTGAAACAGCTCTCTCCAAGACATATCGGCCATCGAGAGACTATCCGTTGGCAAACCATCAGTTCTGAATAGATTTTCAGTTTCTTCAACTTGCGGTCGTTCGTAGGTGTTAGCCACAAAACAGCCTTGTAATGTCACTGCCGAGATGGTCAGTAACGTCATGTATCTCACTATTTTAGATTTAAGAATTGCTATCATGAGTTGGATTCTTCTTTAAGTTCTACTGCTTTTTGTGGTGCTCCCGAGATTTTTTCCTGTAACCATTGGAAGAATACGAATAAAATTGGAACTACGAATACTCCCAAAATGGTTCCTATCAACAACCCTCCCACGGCTCCTGTACCAATAGATCGGTTACCGGCGGCTCCTACGCCACTTGCCAACACCAAAGGCATCAATCCTAAAATAAAGGCAAATGACGTCATCAAAATTGGTCGTAGGCGAGCTTCAGCCCCGTTAATGGCAGCTTCTACCAAATCTTCTCCATTCCGTCGTCTTTGC
Source organism: Flavobacteriales bacterium (assembly GCA_038259855.1). Lineage (GTDB taxonomy): Bacteria > Bacteroidota > Bacteroidia > Flavobacteriales > Flavobacteriaceae > JBPOFM01. The sequence goes on along the minus strand of JBBSOJ010000311.1, from coordinate 1,034 downwards.
AGGGCAAATTCAACAATCAAAATCGCATTTTTTGCCAGCAATCCAAGAAGCATTATCAAAGCAATCTGAAAATAAATATTATTTTGAAGACCCGCCAACTGCGTAATAAAATAGGCTCCAAACACACCCAACGGTAAGGATAAAATCACTGAAAATGGAATCAAATAACTCTCATATTGCGCTGCCAATAAGAAATAGACAAACACTAATGACAGCATAAAAATAATGGTAGTCTGATTACCTGCATTTACCTCTTCACGTGTCAGACCTGAATAGGCTGTTGTATAATTAGATGGTAAGGATTTCGACACTTCCTCAACGACTCTAATACCATCTCCTGAACTGAAGCCAGGATTCGTGGCAACCGTGAGTTTTGTGGAATTGAATAAGTTGAAACGTGTCACTGACTGTGGCCCATAAACACGCTTTAATTTTACGAAGGACGTAATCGGAGTCATTTCTCCAGAGTCGGTTCTGACGTAAAGTTTGTTCAAATCACTCAATTCGGCTCTATCTTCTGGTAAAGCTTGCACATACACCCGGTATTGTTTTCCAAATCTTGAAAAATCCGCCGCGAAAATACTTCCTATGTACCCCTGTAAGGTCGAAAAAATACTACTGATCGGAACACCCTTTTCTTTTGCCAATGGCGCATTCAGCTCAATTTCGTATTGAGGATACTCCGTATTGAAAGACGATTGTGCATATTGAATTTCTGGACGTTGCGATAGTTTGCCAATAAATTCTTGAGTCACTTTATCTAGCTCACTAAAACTTCCACCTGATCGATCCAATAAATTGACCTCAACGCCAGCTGCGCTTCCAAAACCTGGAATACTTGGTGGTGCAAAGAAAATAATGTTCGCTTCTGGAATTTGAGCTGCAACCCCAAACATTTTAGCCGTAATACTTTCGACTGATAAAGAATCGGCTTCACGCTCATCCCAATCATCCAATCGGATAAATCCAAGACCATTATTACTACCATCGCCCCCTAAAAAACTTCTACCTTCAATCACAGAACCGCCCTTGAT
>JBBSOJ010000310.1:0-3465 GCA_038259855.1 Flavobacteriales bacterium | reverse complement strand
GTCTTGGTGATTTTGGCTATTTTTTCGGCATTTGTGTTTAGTTCCTTTAGACACCTGACACCAAATCCATTCTTGACATTCTTGTTGATTGCATCGGTTTTCATAGGAATATTCTTAATTGTACATCGTATTTCCAGATATTTTGAATATGATAGTGATGGCACAAATGTGGTCATGATCAATCGGGGTTTGATGTTGACCGACCATATAAACTATCGAGAAAAGAAAGTTGAATTCGAAAAAGATAAATTTGTTGCCTATAAATTCCACAATTACTTGTTTTATAGAACATTGGATATTTATTTGAAAGACAGGAAAAGTGGAAAACGAAAAGAGTCATTCAACATCACCTTTTTGCCTAAAAAAAAACGAGGATATATTAGACAATCGCTAAATAAAATGGCGAAGGCGAATGCCATTGCATAACTATGGATACAGAACACGACGATACATTTAACGAAGACAGTAATACTTTAGAGCCATCGAGCAACGAAACCATAAAGCGGGTTTCAGGTATGTTCGAGGATTGGTTTTTGGATTACGCTTCGTATGTCATCTTAGAACGAGCGGTCCCGGCGATAGAAGATGGTTTTAAGCCTGTTCAAAGACGTATCATGCAGTCCATGAAAGATCTGGATGATGGTCGGTACAATAAAGTCGCGAATATTGTTGGCCATACCATGCAATACCACCCCCACGGTGATGCAAGTATTGGTGATGCGATGGTTCAGATAGGCCAAAAAGACCTTCTCATTGATATGCAAGGGAACTGGGGGAACATTTTAACAGGTGATAGTGCGGCGGCCTCTCGATATATCGAGGCCAGACTCTCAAAATTTGCGCTGGATGTTGTTTATAATCCTAAAATAACAGAATGGCAATCCTCTTATGACGGTCGTCGAAAAGAGCCTGTCAACCTTCCAGTAATGTTTCCACTGTTATTGGCGCAAGGCGGGGAAGGGATCGCGGTAGGATTATCTACAAAAATTTTGCCTCATAATTTTATCGAACTCATCGATGCTTCGGTAAAGCATCTCAAGGGAAAGAAGTTTACCATATTCCCTGATTTTCCAACAGCTGGAATCGCAGATTGTAGCGATTATAGAGACGGATTACGAGGTGGTAAAATTCGAGTTCGTGCGAAGATTGGGCAGATAGATAAAACCACACTGGTAATTACTGAAATTCCTTTTTCAACCACAACTTCCACCTTAATCGATTCCATTTTAAAAGCGAATGATAAAGGTAAAATCAAGATTAAAAAGATTGAGGATAACACAGCGGCCGAAGTCGAGATTTTAATCCATTTACCCTCGGGGATTTCACCTGACAAAACCATTGATGCGCTGTATGCCTTTACTAATTGTGAGAATTCGATCTCTCCTTTAGGATGTGTCATTGAGGATAATAAGCCTTTATTCATTGGTGTAACTGAAATGCTTCAACGTTCAACAGATCATACTGTTGAACTTTTAAAGTCAAATCTAGAAATCAAGCTAGATGAATATGAAGGTCAGTGGCACTTCGCCTCATTGGAGCGCATCTTTATTGAGAATAGAATCTATCGAGATATAGAAGAAGAGGAAACCTGGGAAGGCGTAATTGCTGCTATTGATAAAGGTCTAAAGCCTCACATCACTCATTTAAAGCGTGCAGTGACGCAGGAAGATATTGAGCGTTTGACTGAAATCCGAATCAAGCGTATTTCTAAATTTGATATTGATAAGGCGCAGCAGCGTATCGATGCACTTGAAGACCAGATTGCTCAAGTGAAATTCGATCTTGAACATCTGACAGATTATGCCATCGCTTACTTCACAAGATTGAAAGAGGATTATGGCAAAGGACGTGAGCGAAAGACAGAATTGCGTCTTTTCGATGATGTCGATGCCACCAAAGTGGTCATGCGAAACACAAAATTATATGTCAATCGTCAGGAAGGATTTGTTGGTACGTCTTTAAAACGTGATGAATATGTGTTTGATTGTAGTGATATCGATGACATTATCGTATTTACTAGCGATGGGAAAATGATGGTCACCAAAGCCGACGATAAAACATTTATTGGTAAAGGGATCATACATGTCGCCATCTTTAAGAAAAAAGATAAGCGAACCATTTATAATCTAATCTATCGCGATGGTTCCAAAGGCGCGTCCTATGTAAAACGTTTTGCAGTGACAAGTATTACTAGAGATAGAGATTATGATATGGCCAATGGTAGCAAAGGATCTGCGGTTTTGTATTTCTCTGCAAATCCTAATGGTGAAGCTGAAGTGGTGACCGTCTTTTTACGTCAGGTCGGAAGCATTAAAAAATTAAAATGGGATTTGGACTTTTCTGAAATTTCCATAAAAGGTCGAAATACAAAAGGAAATCAGGTTACCAAACATGCCGTTAAGAAAATCGAATTGAAAGAACATGGTATTTCAACTTTAAAACCTCGAAAAATTTGGTTTGATGATACCGTTCAGCGCTTAAACGTGGATGAGAGAGGTGAACTTATGGGGGAATTTAGGGGTGAAGATCGGTTATTGATCATTACGCAAGCGGGAATTGTCAAAACGATTTTACCAGAATTGACGGCACGTTTTGATGATAACATCATAGTTTTGGAAAAATGGATTCCGAAAAAGCCAATTTCTGCACTTTATTATGACGGTGAAAAAGAGCGTTATTATGTCAAGCGTTTTTTGATTGAAAATGAAAACAGAGAAGAGGTGTTCATTTCAGAACATGCCGGCTCGCAATTGGAAATAGTTTCAACAGACTGGCGACCAGTTGCTGAAGTGATATTCAACAAACCTAGAGGGAAAGAACAACCAGATAACTTTGAATTGAATTTTGAAGAGTTTATTGCGGTTAAGGGTATTAAGGCGCTTGGAAATCAATTGACTAGCGACAAAATTAAACAGGTTAGTCTAATGGATTCATTGCCTTATGATGCGCCCGAAGAGCTTCCTGCAAACACCATTGAAGTACAAGATGAGGAAGTATTAAATACGGGTTCTGAAGCTAAAGAATCCTCTGAAAATTCTAAAGGCAGCATAGCATTGGAGATTACTAATTTGAATAAAGAGGATAAAGATTCCGACGATGATGCACCTTTGGATGACAAAGGTCAGACCAAATTGTTCTAATAGTACGAGCTTTCAATAGCATCAGCTAAAATGAAGCTTTGTCGATTATTTAAGCCGTAAAAGAAAACACGACAGAGCTCGTATCGTTATGTCTTCGTACAGGCCATATATAACTCACTTGGTATAACTCACGAGACTATATGGCCTCAATTGGACGATGTAATCACTTCTTTCTATTTCGTACGATACGGAAGTTCAAAAATTCTACAAACAGCGAGAAAGCTATGGCAAAATACAGGTAGCCTTTAGGAATGGCTCCTACCTTGTTGCCCAAGAATTCTGTTTCAGTAAGGTGCGCCGCTTCAGTAATCAACATGAAACCAAT
>JBBSOJ010000309.1:0-3475 GCA_038259855.1 Flavobacteriales bacterium | reverse complement strand
TTTTTGAGATTGTTTTTCGTTAAACCTTCCATGATCACCTCACTAAAGCGAACGACGGCATTTTTAAACACAAACTGCCCATTCATATATGGGAAGTAACTTTCATCATTTGGATCATTATCAGCAAGAATATCATTGACCCAACGTTTACCCATACCCGGCGCAATCAAGACCAATTCTTCAGCATGCTCTCCCTGCGAGTGCAAATGAGTGGATAAAATCCCTTTTGTTGTATCTTCTTCACGTGACAAAACAGCTGCACCGGCGCCATCACCGAAGATGACAGACACGCCGCGACCTCTCGTAGTTTTATCCAATCCGTGGGAATGTAATTCGCTTCCAATCACAAGAATATTCTTATACATTCCTGTTTTAATGAATTGGTCCGCCACTGAAATAGCGTAAATAAATCCTGAACATTGATTTCTGACGTCCAAGGCACCAACAGTTTTGATATCCAAGGCGTGTTGCACCTGAACGCCAGGACCAGGAAAATACATATCAGGACTCAAGGTGGCGAATATGATGAAATCTATCTTGTCTTTATCAATTCCGGAGCGTTCGATCGCAATCTTGGCAGCCTTCACACCCATTCCAGATGTGGTGTCTTCAGAATTTGGGAGCGCCCAACGACGCTCCTTGATGCCTGTACGCTCTTGGATCCATGCATCATCGGTCTCCATCATTTTTGATAAATCGTCATTGGTCACTATATTGCTTGGCACATAATGCCCCAAACCAATTATTTTTGAATTGTACATTTCGTAAAATTTAGTGCTGCAATTTAAGTATTTAACAAGATACCTATTTCAAAATTGTGAGTCATTCGTTATGCGTGCATAATAAGTAGATTCGTGTCAGTTTGTCACATTTTTGTGCTTGGTACTTTTTTTGACTAACCAATGAGAGAACATACATTTTATAATTAACAGATTCCTACATCCGTGGGAATATTAAATACATTAAATATGACAAAAGGAAATATCAATGTTTCAGTAGATAACATTTTTCCACTGATTAAAAAATTTCTTTACAGCGACCACGAAATCTTTTTACGTGAGCTGATCAGTAATGCTACCGATGCCACCTTAAAACTAAAGCACCTCACCAGCATTGGTGAAGCGTCAGTAGAATACGGAAAACCTATCATCGAAGTTAAAATCGATAAGGAAGGTAAAAAATTACACATTAAAGATGAAGGTTTAGGTATGACGGCCGAGGAGGTTGAGAAATACATCAACCAAATTGCTTTTTCCGGAGCTGAAGAATTTTTAGATAAATATAAAGATTCAGGAAAAGATGCCGGCATCATCGGGCATTTTGGTCTAGGTTTCTATTCTGCTTTTATGGTTGCAGAAAAAGTTGAGATTATCACTAAATCATTTAAAGAAGGAACTGAAGGCGCCCATTGGACATGCGACGGCTCTCCGGAATTTACTTTGGAACCATCGGACAAAACCGAACGCGGTACTGAAATCATTCTTCACATTGCTGAAGATTCCACCGAATTTTTAGAAGAAGAAAAGATTCGCGGTCTACTGACCAAGTACAACAAGTTTATGCCAATTCCGATTAAGTTTGGAACTAAGGAAGTCAATGTAGCCCTTCCAGAGGATGCGCCTAAAGATGCAAAACCAGAAAAGAAAACGATTGACTATATCATCAACAATCCAAATCCTGCATGGACGAAATTACCTGCAGATTTAAAGGATGAAGATTACAACTCGTTCTACCGAGAAATGTATCCAATGCAATTCGAAGAACCTTTATTTCATATTCATTTAAATGTTGATTATCCATTTAATTTGACGGGAATCTTGTATTTCCCAAAAATGACTAATGACCTCAACATTCAAAAAGATAAAATACAACTCTATCAAAATCAAGTGTTTGTTACGGACAATGTCGAAGGCATTGTGCCAGAATTCTTGACAATGTTACGTGGTGTCATTGATTCGCCAGACATTCCGTTAAATGTGTCCCGTAGTTACTTACAGGCCGATGGCGCTGTTAAAAAGATCTCATCTTACATCACACGTAAAGTGGCTGATAAATTGAAATCATTGTTCAACGAAAACCGTGAAGATTTTGAAAGTAAGTGGAATGATATCAAAATTGTCATCGAATATGGTATGCTATCGGAAGATAAGTTTTTCGAGAAAGCGGATGCCTTTGCACTCTACCCTACCGTTGATAAGAAATACTATATCTATGATGAATTGATTGAAAAAATCAAGGATAATCAAACAGATAAGGATGGTAAACTTGTTGTTTTGTATGCGTCTAATGAAGACTCACAACACAGTTATATTGAAGCAGCCACAGCTAAAGGTTATGAAGTTCTGTTATTAGATTCTCCAATTATTTCGCACTTAATGCAGAAATTGGAATCGAGCAAAGAAAATATTTCTTTTGTACGAGTCGATTCAGATAATGTGGATAATCTTATCAAAAAAGAGGATACAAAAATTTCGAAATTATCTGAAGAACAAACTAAAGAATTGGAAGATGTGCTGAAGGAAGCCATTCCATCAGAAAAATTCATGGTTCAGCTGGAAGCAATGGATAGCGATGCGTCGCCATTCATCATCACTCAACCAGAATTTATGCGTCGTATGAAAGAAATGCAAGCGACAGGTGGCGGCGGTATGTTCGGAATGGGCAATATGCCAGAAATGTATAATTTGGTCGTGAACACCAATTCTGAATTGGTAGGTGAAATCCTAAATACGAAAACCAAAAAGAAGCAAGAACGCTTGATTTCCCAAAGTTTGGATTTGGCGAGACTGTCTCAAGGTTTGTTGAAAGGCAAGGAATTGAGTGAATTTATCAAACGCTCTTATGAGATGATAAAATAACTTTAAGACCTCTGCGTTTTTATACGTTAGACTATAGACCAAAAACCACTTTGTGAAAACGAAGTGGTTTTTTTATGGACTAACTTTTTATCACTTCGAGTGGTTTAAAGTAAAAATTGATAAAATTTTTGGTTGAAATTATATATAGAAATGTTTCAAGATTAAAATCACAAAGGGTTGTCGATACATTTTTAGTTCCATTGCATTCCACTAAAAATACTCGAACTGACAAAATGATGAATTTTCAGCTAGAATTGCATCCCACAATCAACACTCGAACTGACGATTTGATTCATTCTTCTTGAAATTATATCGAGAAGCGTTTCAAGATTAAAATCAAAAAGGTTCTCGATACATTTTTAGTTCCATTGCATTCCACTAAAAATACTCGTACTGACAACTATTTCAATATCAGACATTCGATTGAGCATTACATTCTCATCCTAACCAAAACGATTACGTGACTCACCCAAACCTCCACTTCCCTCACTATCGGTTTTATAATCTTCTGATGATCTTTAGGTTTACTGTATTCTAACATTAAAAATAGACGATCATGAAAAATCAATTCAGCCTAAACATCAAAACACCTTGCTCCGAAAATTTCAACAGCTTTG
>JBBSOJ010000308.1:0-3514 GCA_038259855.1 Flavobacteriales bacterium | reverse complement strand
TTCCAAATTCTCAATCTTATTGCCATCGATGGTAAATCGCAACATCGTTCGTACCTGTTGAAACCCATGTTTCCCGACCGCGCCAGGATTCATATGAAGTAGATTCAATTTTTTATCTGGCATTACTTTCAGAATATGTGAATGTCCGCAAATAAAAAGTCTTGGTGGATTTTCATAAATCTGCTCACGTATACGCACGTTATATTTTCCAGGATAACCTCCAATATGTGTGATCAAAACGTCAACTTCTTCGCACATAAAACGGTTATGTTCCGGAAACTCTAAACGTGCTTTGGCATCATCAATATTTCCGTAAACAGCTCGGAGAGGTTTCAATTTTTGGATGGCATCTGTCACCTTTAGATCACCGATGTCACCCGCATGCCAAACTTCATCTGCTTGTTTAGCATACTTAAGGATGTCGTCATCAATGTAACTATGAGTATCAGAAAGGAGAAGTATTTTTTTCAATATTTAGTTTTTTATTTCAGATCCTGTACTTAACCTAATAGGTTTTCGAAGCTGGTGGGGTTTTAAGACCGAAAACTGACTATCTTTGCATCTTATTACAAAAGTATAGTTTTCATTTGAGATATTTTATTGAGTTTTCATATAATGGCACGGCCTATCACGGGTGGCAATACCAGCCGAATGCACTTTCCGTACAACAGGTTCTGGAAGAAGCTCTATCTAAAATGTTGCGCCAGAAAATATCGGTTATGGGAGCAGGTCGTACGGATGCCGGTGTGCATGCGTCGCAAATGTTTGCGCATTTTAACGTAGATGTCGACATTGATACAGAAGCTATTATTTTTAAGTTGAATTGTTATTTACCTAAAGATATTGCCATTCGTAATCTTTTTCGAGTTCATGAAAAGGCGCACGCCCGTTTTAATGCCTTAAGCCGAACCTATCATTATAAAATTACCACGGTAAAGGATGTGTTCAAAAGTGAGATTGCGTATCACGTCTACTTTAAGTTGGATCTTGATAAAATGAATGAGGCCTGTAAGATATTATTACAGTATAAAGATTTTCAATGCTTTTCAAAAAGCAATACTGATGTAAAGACGTATCATTGTGATATTAAAGAAGCCTATTGGGAGTTAATTGATACTAATATAATCTTTACAATTACGGCCGATCGTTTTTTAAGAAATATGGTCAGAGCCATTGTAGGCACGATGATTGATATTGGCCTTGGTAAAATAAACGTTCAGCAATTACACGACATTATCAAATCAAAAAATAGGAGTGAGGCCGGATATTCCGTCCCTGCCAATGGTTTAAGTCTAGATAAGGTGGTATATCCAGAAAACTTAAGACTTTTATAATTATGAAAGTTATAAACACAGATAGCTTCTTTAGTCGTAATTCCGAACTTAAAAAATGAATTAATACATTGTAATGGCTACTAAACCTAAAAAAATCTATGATGTATCGTTGTTCAAACGACTGATGCAATACATCAAACCTTATAAGATGGTATTTTACGGCACCATGCTTTTTGTCGTAGGGCTGGCTGTTTTTGGTGTATTGCGACCAAAAGTCCTGCAAGAGGCCATCGATACCAAGATTGCCTTACAGGAATATGATGGATTCATGTTTTTCATCATTCTCATGGTGGTGCTTTTGATATTGGAAGTTGTCTGCAATCTCTTCTTTATTTATTATGCCACGTGGTTGGGGCAGTCTGTGGTGAAGGATGTGAGGGTGAAATTATTTAAGCACATCATGAGCTTTAAAATGAAGTATTATGATAACTCTTCTGTGGGTGTTTTAGTGACGCGGACGGTTACTGATATGGAACGGATTGCAGATGTATTTGGCGATGGGCTTTTTATGATATTTAGCGATTTGCTCAAAATGTTGGCCATAGCAGGAATGATGCTCTACATGAATTGGACTTTGGCATTGATCGTCTTTATCACAATGCCAATAATCATTTACGCTACAAACATTTTTCAAAAGTATATGAAAATGGCTTTTGAAGATGTGCGAAATGAGGTATCCAATTTAAATTCATTTGTTCAGGAGCGTGTTACCGGCATGAAGATTCTTCAACTCTTTACCAGAGAAGAAACTGAATATAAAAATTTTAAGGACATTAACGATCGCCATAAAAAAGGATGGTTGAAAACCGTGTGGTATAATTCCATTTTTTTCCCAATTGCCGAATTCTTATCTTCCATAACATTAGGATTGGTCGTTTGGTACGGCGGTTTAAATGTTGTGATGGATGATACCGCATCACTAGGACAGCTGACAGCGTTTATCATGATGATTCCGATGTTATTTAGACCATTGAATCAAATCGCCAATAAATTCAACACGCTTCAAATGGGGATGGTCGCTGCCAATCGCGTATTTGCTGTATTGGATACAAATGCTCATATCGATAATGTGGGCACTATTGTCGCGCCACAATTTAAAGGTAATATTAGTTTAAAGAAAGTTCATTTCTCATACATCGAAAATGAAGAAGTTCTAAAGGGCGTATCTTTAGAGGTTTATTCCGGTCAAACGATTGCAATTGTTGGGGCTACAGGTGCTGGTAAATCTACCATCATCAATTTGTTGAATCGTTTTTACGATATTCAAAAAGGAGAGATCACAGTAGATGGCATTAATATTAAGGACATATCATTGGAGTCGTTGCGGGCGCAGATTGCTGTTGTGTTGCAGGATGTTTTTTTATTCGCCGATACCATTATGAGTAATATAACGCTCAACAATAAGGATATTACAAAGGAGCATGTTGTACAGGCAGCGAAGGATATTGGTATTCATGATTTCATTATGAGCCTTCCAAATGGATACGATTATAATGTGAAAGAACGCGGTGCCATGTTGTCTTCTGGTCAACGACAGCTGATCTCATTTTTAAGGGCATATGTGACGAATCCAAGTATTTTGGTGTTGGATGAAGCCACTTCATCGGTTGATTCGTACTCCGAACAACTGATACAGGATGCCACAGACAAAATAACCAAAGGAAGAACTTCCATTGTCATAGCGCATCGCTTGGCAACCATTAAAAAAGCTGATAATATTATTGTGATGGACTCCGGCTTAATTGTTGAGCAAGGGACACACGACGAACTTCTTCAACGGAAAGATGGCTATTACAGAAATTTATACGAGGTACAATTCATTAAGGAAGAAGTAGCATAAGCACGTATCTTTAAGATATTATCAATTCGATATACCGTCTTTTATCAACATCAAACCCCACAACAGGCACTCCGCAGCAATCCGAAGTAACTGACATTATCAACGTATTTTTTTGTTTGAACCATGTGTTTAAGTGCCAATGACATCTTCTGGTATATTATAAAGCCTTAAAGACGTGTGGATAAAATAGAATCTATATTAAAGAAGGATTCTGTAAAATGCACAACCAGATTGAGACGTGCAGCCAGTTTGGTATGACTTGGCCTCTACGCGAATAATAAAAATCACTTTCTAAAGTCAAATTTGTTCGACAATTTTTATAATCCGTTTAGGTCAGATC
>JBBSOJ010000307.1:0-3525 GCA_038259855.1 Flavobacteriales bacterium | reverse complement strand
TAAAATCATGAAATTAATGACCGATCAAAGTTTTAACCAGCATCTGCGTTAGCGATTGAAGTAGAAATCCTTTTTATTGGGAAATTCTTGCCCGAGCAAGAACTCCCCAATAAAAAGATTGTAGCGAAAAGCGCGACCCTTGTGGTAACACCCTAAAACTAATTGATATAGTCTGCTTCCAAGAAGTAATTGACAATCGCCTCTTTCATCAACACGCTTTGCTCCCCAGCTTTTAAGGGCGGCAATTGTTCCTTGATTTTATAGTGAGGCCATTTCTCATCATCAAAAAAGTCGAATTCATAATAGCCATAAGGTTCTAGCAATCTACAAATGGCAATGTGCATTAAATCTAACTTATGATCTTTTTTAAACTTTTTATGGGGTTGGCCGAGTTCCTGAACACCTATGAGATATATGATGGCATCCAAATCTAATGTGTCTCCTTCTGCAAATTGGGCAGATAGTTTCTGTACTACCAAATTCCAGCGTTCCTTTAATTGTTCGTCTCTTGACATGATTGAAATTGATGTTGAAAGTGAATCTGAATCTGGCATTGAAGGTGAGGTTCCCTGTCAGATTCAATTTTATTTTGGTCAAAGTTAACTTATATTTGATGAAATTCTATGGTGTATGAGTGTTTTGGACATCGTTCTTGCTGCGTTGATTCTATTTGGACTAGTTAGAGGTTTGATGAAGGGGTTCTTTGTGGAAGTTGCTTCGGTTATAGCGCTGGTTGCTGGCGTTTATGGCGCCATCCATTTTAGCAATTATGCTGGGAGCTTTATTGATGACAATTCGAAATGGGACGATAAAACAATTAATCTTGTGGCGTTCGCCATAACGTTTCTGATAATAGTGCTAGTGATCGCATTGGCCGGCAAAGCGCTCACCAAACTGGCCGATTTTGCCGCTCTCGGTATCGTCAATAAACTGTTGGGAGCACTATTTGGAGCCTTGAAAGTTGCGCTTATTTTGAGCGTGGTTCTCAATATTTTTGACAGTATGAATCGTGCCATTCCGATGACTGACGAAAAAAGCATAGAGGATTCCGTGCTTTATACGCCTGTAAAGTCTTTGGTCCCGATCATTTTCCCAATTATTTTGGAAAAGAAAAAGGAATTGGAGTCCGCTAATGAAAACGGTACGTTGATAGAAATCGAAACCGATTCCATTCAATAACAATCTGACTTTATTTGTCCTGAATACGCACTCAAAGGTTCTTTATTATAGTGTAGACATAACGTATTTAAAGTTTGCATCACGTCGGTGTACATCGCCAATGACCCACAAATCATAATACAGCCATCGTTTTTTAAGCTTGCTGCAATATACTCGCCGTCTCGGGCGATTAAATTTTGAACGTAAATGGTATCAGCCTCTTTTGAAAGAGCCAGTTTTAAATGCTGAAGTTTTTTGGATTCCAAAAGCTGTTCAATACTCTTTTTGTAAAGCTCAAATGACTGTGCTGTTCGCAAACCAAGATACAATTCGACATCGTTTTTGTTATAGTTTTGGTTTAACATGCCCAGAAAAGGTGCAACTCCAGTGCCATTGGCGATCATCATTATTTTTGAAGCATTTTTAGGCATATGAAAGTGTGCGTTTTCAATCAATCGTGCTTTAAGTGACTCTCCGATATTAAAGTTGTTCAAAAAAGTTGAGCCCAATCCATTCTCATAATATTTGACACTCAATTGAATGTTGCCATCTACTTTACCTATGGAATATAATCGCTCGTGATAATCGTCATTAGGATACACAGCCAGCAAATCACCTGAAGTAAAATGGAACTGTTTCGCTGGTTTTAAAGTGATTAAGAATGTAGTGTCAGGATTGTCGGACACCATAGTTTTTGAAAGTACCATAAAGGATTTGGTCTGTTTTGGGCGCGATACCAAATGTTCTTTTGGAATGGTGATCCGTAAACCTATTTTATCTGACCATAGTTGAACCCATTGCTCAAAACTCTCAAACGATTTGTCGTTAATAGTGAATGTTGGAAGTAACCGTGAAGCATTGTTCTTCTGAAAAGCATCGTCCACATCGAGCGCAAATTTGCAAAAATCAGGATACGCCAAGGAACCAAAGCCAACCACCGAATAGTTGAAAGACTGTTTTTGTTGAATGCGCTCCAAGCGCTTTAAAAATTTGTTAGCATTGGTGGGCGCTTCGCCATCACCATACGTCGATGTCATTACAACGATGTGTTCAGCTTTTTTGAAGTGAGTGTATTTGTTGAGTTCCGCGATATGAACTGTTTCTCCAACTTTCATTAATGCTTTTTGAACGGCATTTGCAAATGGCAATGTGCCACCGTGTTCTGAACCAACCAAAATCACATATTTGGCAGCATTTTTTTTGTATTTATTCTTAAGTTTAGCAGCGCGACGCTTTAAGGTCATTGCAAATCCTGAATAGATGAAAAATAGAATATTAGCCGTTGCGATCATCAAAATAATCGACCATAGAATATTGCCTTTTCCTGTATGAAGATTCAAACTTAAGTCTGAAAAAAACGTCACCACAGGATATTCGATATCGCTTAAAACTGCTCCGGAAAATTGATTGACCACCACTTCTTTGTCTTTCAACTTCAGCGTGTAATAATCTTCTACATCATCGGAAAAGGGGAATTCTACCGATTTAACTTCTGTTAACTTGGTGTCTTTGAAAATAAGAAAGTCTCGCAGTTCTTGTCTTGGTGATTGTGAAAGTGACTCAAAATCGATCTGATGATGGCGCTCATTCTTTGGTAGTAAATCAAACTTTTCCAGTGACAAATAGACGCCTGTAAGCGTTATAATTAGGATTGGAATTAGCGACAATCGACCTAAAACCACGTGCCAATATTGGGCAAAATTATCATAAATGATTCTTGAAAAGAACTTTTTGAAACTGCGTTGCCGCTTAAAAATAAGAATCGTTCCAGACACTGCGATCAAGAACAGTAGAAAGGAACATAAGCCCACAAAAAAACGACCAGTTCCTTTTAAGAAAAGAGAGCGATGAAAATTGGTTGTCCATTGAAAAAATTTGGAAGGTTCCATCTTGGTACCCAGATATTCCGCTGTCTTGGGGTTGAAATAACCATCGAGCGATTCGCCTTCATCGGTAATGACCGATGCAGACACAAACTCATTGCTATCCACTTCCAAACTGATGACTTCGGGATATTTTGACTTGAATGACTGCAGTGTTTCGGCCAAGGTAACGTCCGCAAATCCATCCACTTTATACGGTTGAATTTGTTCTGAAATAGGTTCAAATGCCAAGATGATTCCGGTTACGGAAGCTAAAAAAATAAACACAAAAGAAGATACAGCCAACACAAGATGGCTATATCTCCAAATGGAAATGGTCATACGTTAATTTTTATGAAATGTCTCGACTCCGCTCGAAATGAAAGAATTCAACTAATGTCTTCCATCCCTTGTCCCTTGTCCCTTGTCTCTTGTCTCTTGTCTAAAATCTAATGTCTTATCTAGTTAGGAATCATCCGCACGTACCGAATAAATCCGGTGCCAT
>JBBSOJ010000306.1:0-3549 GCA_038259855.1 Flavobacteriales bacterium | reverse complement strand
TTTTGGTGCATCATAGATTTTTGAAGATAATTTCCCTTCTTGTCTGCGCAGCTGACCCAATGAAATTTCCAAGGAAGATCGATTATTATTTAGACTTTGTCTAATGCTTTCACGGAGACGGTCAATTTGATCATTTAAATTAATAATCACAGGGTTTTGCTCGTTAGCACCTGTAGCAAGCCTGTTTCTCTCCAATAATAACTTGTTGTAATTTGCGGCGTTACTACTCGTAATCTCATCAACCATTCCGAGATTGGCAGGAACTAAATTGTTGCTATTAGACTCCATGAAACTTGCAATGTAATTGATCAACTTCAGTTGGGAATTGAGTTCTACAATTTGGTTTTCGATGGTAGCACTAGATGATAACGTGATCCCAGTCTCCGATTCCATGTTACTCAATTTGTTATCGACCTTATAAGTTTCCACACCCTGATCGTAACTCGCTAACTCTTCGGATATATCGTCAATTCTATTTTTGATAAATTCGTCCGCACTTTTGGCAATTTGGCTTTTATATTGATTGGCATTATTATTATAAAAATTCACCAGACTATTCAGAATATCTTCAGCTTTTAATGGGACAGCATCCTGTAAGGAAATAACAAGCAGTTTTGACTTTATATTATCTGGAACTATTTTTAAACGTACGGAATAATCAATCGCAACATCTGCAACACGTCGGATCAAAACTGTAATTTCTTGATCTTGATTTATAACTCCAAATTCTTTTGGCGTTAAGATTAAATCACCCATGCCAAAAGCCACACGCTCGCCAAAACCACCTTTGCTGATCATAGTGTCGTCCGCGCCCAATAATTCGAAATTTGAATCTGATGTCATTCTTACCTTAAATGAAGCGTCCATCGAATTGACGATTGAATCATTCAGCAGCACATTAATTTTAAAGGGAACTTCCGTTTTATAAATTTCCTTTTTACGTAAATTCTCGGTAACATAATACGTGAAATTGATACCCAATTCCTCGACAACGCTTTCCATAAGAGTGCGTGATTTCAATACGCCCATTTCTGTATCCAATGTTGTTTTAGGGACGCCTAAAAGTCCAAGATCCTGAAATACTGAAAGTTCAGAGTAGGATCCGCCACCAGTTTCTTCATCGTTGATCAAAACAGACGCGTACACTTCGTAACGATAAGTAGCATATTTAAGATAAATAAATGCTAACGTCAAGGATATAAACAATCCTAAAACCAGCCACTTCCATTGACGAAAATAGATTTCAAAAATTTCCCTTAAATCAATGCTATCCTTCTTATCGGACTTTGATTCGGAATAATGATTTTCTTGCATAGTAATGTATTATCTTAAAATAATGGCCGTCACCGACACCAACAACGTTAAAGATGAGATAATTACAGCTGTATTGGTCCCGACGCCTGAAGAATTGATGCGTGCTTTATTCGGCTCAACGTAAATGACATCATTTTGTGCCAAATAAAAATACGGGGAATTAAAAAGATCCTTTCTCGTTAAATCAATCGGTACAAAAATACGCTTGCCTTCCTGTTCCCTGATCAATGTAACCTCTTTTCGCTTCGCTTGAATATTCAGATCACCTGCCAGACCAATCGCCTCCACAATCGTAACACGTTCATTTTGTATGGTATAGCTACCTGGACTTCTCACTTCTCCCATCACAGTGATCTTAAAATTTTCCAGTCTTACATTAACGATCGGATCTTTTAAGAAAGGCTCAAGTCTCAAAGTCAGATCATCCGTTAATTCTTTTGTGGTCATGCCCAAAATCTTATAGGTCCCAACTCCGGGAAAATTTATTTCACCATCAATATTCATGATGTAAGGTAGTGGCCTTTGGTTGATGGTGCCTTGAGCTTCAAAAACATTAAATGGCACAGCTGCTTCAGGTGTTAATGAGGTAACGTTGATACTTAAAATATCACCATACTGCAATTTGGGTTGAAAATTTATCACATTGTCATCGACAACAACGTTCTTATCATTTTGAAAGTAAATTACTTTCTCGGGAGATACACAACTTGTAGAAATGGACGCTAGAAGTGCAATCGCAAAAAAAGTCTTCGAATTAAGTATGTTCATATATCAATATTCTTATTTAATCTCTACAATAACTTCAGCTATTCTACACCTATTATTTGAAAAGCCCCTGAAAATATGGTGACTTGCTAATAACTTTAAAAAGTGATGGTTGCCTGATCAGTAGGACCTACATTACATCCTAACTTGGCCCAAAAGTAGATTTTTTTTGCTGAACAAGGAAATATAGTACATAGAGCACCAATAACAACGACAATCGACATTTTAAACGCTAACAGTGCTAAAAAAGTAGAGGAAGACAAATAATGGATCAACTACTAGATAAATTTATCTAAATCTATAGAATTCACATCCCCATGGCTACCATGTGCTACTGCCGAACCATTTTTAATAACTAATAATTGAGGTGATTGGTGAAGGACCTGAAATTTAAAACCCGCTTCACTTGATACCTCACGAAACCTCAACAAGTCAAGATAATATAAATCTAAATCAGCTGTCACATCATAGCTCTGCTCGAATTGACGCATAGCCATTTTGCTTATTCCACAGGTTGTTGAATGCTTGAAAATAACTTGTGTTTTTGATTTTGATTTTTGCGCTATTTCTTCTAACTGTGATATGTCAGTCAACGCAATCCATGGCAATGATTTACCTTCTTTAGGTTCTGAAGAGCTGCTAAATAATTTATCGAATAATCCCATAATGTCTATTTGTTTTATAGTTTTATAAATGTTTGTTCATACTTATATACAGATTTGTCGCAACAAAAATCCCACATCACAAACTGACGATACGTCAGATTAAAATCCATCAAAACAGACAAAATGTCTTGCTATATGAATTGGTAAGATAATTGACTATCATGTATAAAGGTCATAGCGACAAAGATAAAAATAAACCACCATAACGTGTACAAATATGAATTTTAATAATTATACCATAAAGTCTCAAGAGGCCATTCAGCAAGCGCAGCAGCTGGCTCAGAGCCTGGTCAATCAGCAGATTGAAAACGAACATTTGTTCAAGGCTATTTTTGAAGTTGATGAAAATGTATTACCATTTCTTTTGAAAAAATTAAATGTGAACGTCTCGCTTCTTAAACAAACGTTAGACAAACAATTGGAGAGCTACTCAAAAGTTACCGGAGGCGATATTCTACTATCAAGAGAAGCAAACAAAACACTTAACGAAGCTTCGATCATCGCCAATAAAATGAAAGATGATTACGTGTCTATAGAACATTTGATCCTAGCCATATTCAAGTCAAACAGTAAGATTGCGCACATGCTCAAAGATCAGGGTGTTACCGAAAAGGGATTACAATCCGCTATAGAAGAGCTTCGTCAAGGCGATACTGTAACCTCTCAAAGTCAAGAGGACACTTATAACTCATTGAGTAAATATGCCAAAAACCTCAATCAATTAGCAAAAGACGGTAAGTTGGATCCTGTGATTGGACGTGATGAAGAGATCCGTCGTATTTTACAGATTCTGTCACGTCGAACA
>JBBSOJ010000305.1:0-3569 GCA_038259855.1 Flavobacteriales bacterium | reverse complement strand
TGTCAATTGACTTGGGGAAGCGCCTCCAGGCACCACATCATCCACATCTTGAGCGGCAAAAAAGTTACCTGTGTTGCCTGCGTAAACTTTATCAATGTTACTACCGCTTGTTATAAAGAAATAATTTGAATCTCCAGTGGAAGCTTCAGCACCGACAGTAACGTCGTATTGCACATTATTGGTAAAAGGTTCAAACCAAAATGATCTTACTGGTAAGACAGGTGCTTTAATGCTGATGTCATCTAAAAACCATCCGTTGACACCATTACTTAAATCTTGTTCCATTACGAAGGCCACATAGATGATATTGCCAAAATAAGGTGTTAGATTAATGGTTTTTTGATTGTAGTCATCTCCTAACTGCTCTTCTGTATACGTTGCAATCGTTGTGAAAGTTAATGGGTCTGTTTGCGATGTCGTGGACACTCTAATTGAATAGGTCACCCCATTTGGAAAGGGATCATTATCTTTTGAGAAAAATGTTAATTCTGAAAATAGTACGGATGTTAAATCAATACCAGGAGTAACAAGCCAATCTTGAGCGATTCCTGAAAAACCAGAACCTGCATCTAGAAAAGCCGAATTAGAGCCAGTATTTGGGGAATCAGAATTTACTTCCCAAGATACCCCTGTATCAACACCATTATCAAATACAGCCCAACAATCAGGGATTTCCAAACTTGTTTCAAAACCTTCAGTAAAAGGCAAGTTAAATGTAGAACACTCCACCAAGAAATTACCAGCCAACTCATCCGTGTTGTAGCAGATAGCGGTGTTATTATATTCGTAAATCGCAACAAAATAAGTTTCTGAAGCAATTAAGCCAGAAACGTTTGCAGTTGTACCGGATCCGTTAAAAACAACATAATTGCCGGTTCCAATTTCGTCTCCACTCGTAAAGTTTGGGCTGCTATTATATGCGATGCCACTTTCTGGATCCACATCCACGGCACTTCCTGCTCTTACAACCACTAATACGTTGTTGCCGTTTCCACGTGTCCAATTTAAGGTTGCTGTGCCTGCATCTTCATTGATGTTTGTGGCACTAAAGTTAGAAGCTTGCGTTGTTGGAGCAATACAATCTCCTTTGATATCTACATTATCCAACAAAAATGAATCTCCAAACCCGTCTGTTTGCTCCATTACAAAGGCGATGTAAACAGATGTCTCACCATCATAAGCACTTAAGTCAACAGTTTGAGGCGTAAAAGTATTACCGATTTGAGTTTCGTTGTAGGTGGCCAATGTCACGAACGAGGCGATATCGGTTTGGGAGGTCGTGGACAATCTTACGCTATAGGTAGATCCTAAATCTGCAGGGAATATATCTTTAGCTAGAAACGTCAATTGATTGTTTTCAGTGACGTTTAATTCAATACCAGGCGTTACCAACCAATCTTGAGAGATACCAGGCGTCACATCTTCTGCATCTACCTGCGCAGCAAAACCCGTATTAGGAAAGCCATCACCCGATGCGCTTATTTTCCAATCCTGAGCGGTTCCTAAACCATTTACTCCTCTAAAGGTGGTCCAACATGACGGTGGCACAGCGCCGCCTTCAAAATTTTCTGAAAATGGCAATGTTGAAATGCTTGTACACAAGGTGGTAAAGTTACCGGTTAATTCTGTGGTATTAAAACAGGTACCAGCTGTCGCATATTCATAGATAGCAACATGGTAAATGCTATTTTGCGTCAAACCCGTAATAGTAGCGGATGATCCAGTGCCCTTATAAACGGCGTAATTTAATGTTCCCACTTGGTCTCCAATACCAAACGTTGCGTTTGCTACGTAATTGGTACCATTGGTAGGATCTGCATTAACAGGGTTATCCTTACGAACGACCACTAACACATTGTTACCACTTCCACTATTTGTCCAATTTACAGTCGCGGTCGATGTTGTAATTCCTGTAGTGTTATAAGCTGTAGCTTGTGTCGTTGGAGGTGTACACGCGTTTATTGGTGCAATACCAAACCCAGCAACACCTGCTGTTCCCACACTCGGGGTTGTGCTCACCGTACTAAATCTTAAACTTGGATTGGTAAAACCAGGAGCAGCTTGACCAGTTGTTATTCCTGTATTGAGCGCTATATTTTGATTAGCTGTTGATACACCGCCTCCAGTCCAAGCTGTACCGGGATTTGATCCTGGCGTACCAAAACGATCCGTAACTGTTGCACCATATCGCACCACTATAGCATCGCTGCCATTGACTTGGAAAGCGAAAACAAGGAACTGAACGCTGTTGTTATTTGCAATGGTTTGAAGTGAACCTGTAGTTCCAATAATCAATACTGCACCAGGAGTGAGAGTTCCAGTTGCTAGGGTATATACATCTGATGGAATGGCACCATTTTGTCCTGTTTGAATTACAAGATTATTAGTAGCAAAATTTAGAGTGCCAGCCGTATTGTTCCAGATCTCAATACCTTTTGGCGAGGCGCCGGATTCTGATTCAACATACTGACTGATAATTTGCCCAAAACCTAAAGAGGTTATCAACAGTGCGGTTATTAATGAGTAAATTTTCTTCATAATTATAGGTGTTTGATATAATTTCATATAAAATGGAGACAGAGCGCAATTATGCACTGTCAAATAGTAGGCAAATATAATAATCTAATTCTGTAATCAATAAAAAATAGATTAATAAAACGTGAACTTTCAATTCTTGGATTATAATCTACGGAATTCTTAAGGGTTTGGTTTTCAAAAAATAAGAGGAAAACAGTGAGGGTTTCATAGCTTAAGTGAGGGAGCTCATATATCCTGCACTTTTAAGCGGAATGCTTCGAGGAATCCAAATTATAATTTTTTATAAGGCTTCATAAAACTCTTTCTAAAGTTGGTTCAATTAGCATTTTTCGGTGTTCAATGTGACGTTGAATAGTGTATTTTAGAGCATCTAATTTTTTTTTGAAATTTTGATACAACTAAAAAAGCGGATCATTATTTTATAATGCTCCGCTTTTAAAAAAATTAAACTACTCTTAATTAATAGTTATTTTCTGAATTTTCTTCTGAACGCCGTTATTTAAGTGAATAACGTAGATCCCAGACGATAAATTAGAAATGTCAAACGATTGTGAATTGGTACCAGTTTTTAATGGGAACGATACGACATTCCGACCTTGCATATCGTAAACGTGTAGGTCTGTTGCTTGTGTAAGCATTCCTTTTAGCGTAATCATTTTGGAAGCGGACGTTGCAAATACGGTGATTGTATCTAAATCAGTTTCTAAAGTTGACAAGGTCTGGTCATTAAATCGAAGGAAAAATCGGCCTATTCCATTGAGGGGAGTGTTGGCCGTGAAGGTATAGTCACTCGAATTCAAAAGTGTATAGGTGTTTTCAATTGTATCTTCGAAGTACACCTCAACACTATCAGGTAGTTGCAGATCTGAAATCTGTATCGTTACTTGCTGTCCTTGAGTAGCATTGATGCCTACAGGAATACTAATGTCTGTATCAAGTGAGTCGTAAGCTAAAGATTGAATGGCTAGATCCGTAGCGAAGCTTCCGTCCACCAATCTTGAGTAGATCGACTTCGGCCTTGCAATCCCTCC
>JBBSOJ010000304.1:0-3583 GCA_038259855.1 Flavobacteriales bacterium | reverse complement strand
GCCACACCGTGCTGTCCAGCACCAGTTTCGGCGATGATTCGCTTTTTGTTGAGGCGTTGCGCCATTAAAATCTGTCCAATCGTATTGTTGATTTTATGGGCTCCTGTATGATTGAGATCTTCACGTTTGAGATAAATCTTGGTGTTGTATTTTTCACTCAAGCGTTTTGCAAAATAGAGTGGGGAAGGTCGTCCCACATAATCCTTTAACAAGGCATTGAACTCTTTTTGAAAAGAGGGTTCTGCCATGACTTTCAAATAGTTTTGGCGTAATTCCTCTACATTTGGATAGAGCATTTCAGGGATGTAAGCGCCTCCAAAATCTCCATAATAACCTTTGTCGTTGATGTTGTAAGTCATAGTTTCTTTTTTTTTTTTTTTAGGTCGAGTAAAATTATACACGTATTTTGTATTGAGACCTATATGGTTCTAGATACATTTTTTTCATGCTTTAAACGTCACTCAAAATAAGCTTTGTTTTAAACTCTTTTAATTGTTGAACATCCTTCAGTCCTGGTTCTATCTCAAATTTACTGTTAACGTCAATCGCATAGCAATGTTGAGATTCTGGTTTTTGAAGAAAGTCTTTGATTGATTCAATGTCATCCATTCCAATGCCGCCACTTAAAAAATAAGGTTTTGTAGATGGATAATCTTTCAATAATTCCCAATTGAACGCATAGCCATTACCACCTGGTAATTTGCCTTTTGTATCAAATAAAAAGTAATCACACACATCTTCGTAGGCTTTCAGAATTGAAAAATCGAATGTGTCCTTTATGGAAAATACCTTTACAATGTCAGCACCGGTCGTTTTTAAAAGCCGGCAGATTTCGGGTGTTTCATGACCATGCAGCTGAATTACAGATATAGTGTGTTTATCTATTTTATCTGAAATGACTTCAACGCGTTCGTCAACAAAGACGCCTACTTTTTTGATGGATTCTGGTAATGGAGGAATAACACCGTCAAAAAATCGACTTGATTCTTTGTAAAAAATAAAGCCAAGAAAATCTGGTTGTAGTGCGGCCACTTCGGAGATATTCTCTTTGTCTGTCATTCCGCAAACTTTAAGCCTCAATCTAGTTTTTTCCGAATGAGAGGGCATTGTTGCGTTTGTATATTTAATATCTTCTTTCATTTTAAAGTAGTCATTAGCGTGATAGTTTTTCTCCTTCGAGTGAATTATAGGAGGCCTTTAATGAATTGTTTGGCACTGTCGCCTGCGTTATCTGTTTTCATGAAATTTTCACCAATCAAAAATCCTTTATAACCAAACGGTTGTAATTCTTTAATCGCTTTGACGGAACTGATACCGCTTTCTGACACTTTTATAAAATCATTAGGAATCAATGAACTCAACTCTTTGCTAATGTCCAGACTTACCTCAAATGTTTTTAAATTTCGATTGTTGACGCCAATCATGTCTAGGCTTGGCATGATGGATTTGTGTAATTCGACTTCATTATGAACTTCCAAAAGAACCTCCAACCCAAGACTTTTAGCCAGTTCTGAAAATTGTTTGATGTCAGATCTTGTTAGAATTGCCGCAATCAGTAGAATAATATCAGCGCCATAAGCTTTAGCCTCGAGGATTTGATAATCATCTATAATAAATTCCTTTCGGAGCAGCGGCAGTTGACAATTTGCTCTCGCCATGACCAAATCATCCAATGAACCGCCAAAATATTTACCGTCTGTTAAAACCGACATGCCGCAAACGCCTGCTTCTTCATACCCTTTCGCCACATCAAAGACATTTAAATTTTGATTAATGATCGATTTTGAAGGCGAACGTCTTTTATGTTCTGCAATGATGCCTGTTGAACTCGTTTTTAATTGTTTTGATAAAGACATGGTGTCTCTCCCGAACAAAATAGAATGTTCTAATTGAGATATCGGAATCAATGCTTTTTTTAAATCAACTTCCCTGCGCTTATCGGCGACTATGTGGTCTAATATGTTCATTTTTTTCAGTGTACTGGTTTCAGTCTTCAGTCTTCAGTAGGCTTAATTGCTTACTGTAGACCGTAGACTAATTTTTGCTTAATTTAACAAGGGTTTCAAGCTTTTCTTTGGCTTTGCCGCTTAATAGAGATTCTTTTGCCATTTGAAAACTCGCCTCAATTCCAATATTTTTTACAGTATCTATGGCAATGGCTGCATTGGCGCATGCCACATTGTTTTGGGCTTCAGTTCCCTGACCATTTAAAATATGGGTGAAAATATTTGCGGCAGAATCAATCGTATCACCACCATAAATCATTTGTTGTGTCAACTGTTCTACCCCGAAATACTCTGGTGCAATCATTGATTCAGAATTGTTTCGTATAATTTTTGCCTGTCCCGTCAATGAAATTTCATCATAGCCGTCAAGCGCATGGACGATGGTGTAATTTTTGTCCGTACTCTGATATAAATAACCATATAATCGAAGTAATTCCAAACTAAAAACCCCAACCATTTGATGCTTTGGAAAGGCAGGATTCACCATGGGCCCCAGCATATTAAAAAAGGTTTTGACTCCTAAATCCTTACGTATGGGTGCCACATTTTTCATCGCCGGATGGAATAATGGTGCGTGCATGATGCAAATGCCAGCATCGTCCAAACTGCGTTTTAGAAAATCAATATCAGACGTGAACTTTACGCCTAAATATTCCAATACATTAGAAGAACCACTGACTGATGAGACACCGTAATTACCATGTTTGGTAACATGCACACCCGCACCTGCCGTAATGAAGGATGCCATTGTAGAGATGTTGAAGGTGTTTTTTCCATCACCACCAGTCCCGCACAAATCGATCCCATTATAGTCGTCCAAATCGACATGTACGCACAATTCCAATAAGGCGTCTCTAAAACCTTGTAATTCTTCGATAGTAATGCTACGCATCATATAAACGGTTAAGAACGATGCAATCTGACTCTGATTATAATCCCCCTTTGAAATATTGACCAATACCTGTTTGGCCTCTTCGCTGGAGATGCTTTCTTGGTTGATGAGTCTGTTGAGTATGTGTTTCATTTAATTGAGATGTTAGATTTGAGACAAGAGATTTTAGACAAGAGATTTGAGACTTTAGTTAGTTGTAAATTTTCTAATAAGTGTAAAATTCATCTTTTGAATTTCAGTAATAAGTTTAAAAACTTCTTGTGATTCAGATTCTTTTATATAGCCTATTCTCAAAGCTAATTCTAATTGAGTTGACAATTCATTAATTGAGCCATTTGCGATTCCCAAAAAATTCCTGAATTCTTTATTCGAATTTCTGCCAGCTCCTTCAGAAATATTTGACGGAATGGAAACTGCACTTCTTTGAATTTGACTTATCAAACCATACTTTTCGTCTTTAGGAAACAATAAGGTCAACTCATAAACCTTTAATACCAAATCCATGGACTTTTGCCAAACTATTAATTCTCTATAGTTGTTCATTTCTATCGTCTTACGTCTAAAATCTAATGTCTACTTTCAATCCAATTCTTTAAAATTTGTTTTCCGTGAGGTGTCAATACGGATTCTGGGTGGTACTGAACACCTTTAACGTCATAAACTTTATGTCGTAAGGACATAACTT
>JBBSOJ010000303.1:0-3596 GCA_038259855.1 Flavobacteriales bacterium | reverse complement strand
TTGGGCTGGATTGGGAAACATAGTAATTTGTTGACGCAACAAGTCGGTTCATTTTACTTCATAGCCGAACTGATCATCGATTTAGATTTGGAATACGACCACGCAACAACCGACCATTGTGGCACGTGCACCAAATGCATCGATGCCTGCCCAACGCAAGCCATTACTGAACCTTATGTTGTTGACGGAAGTAAATGTATTTCCTATTTCACAATTGAATTAAAAGAAAAAATCCCAACAGAATTCAAAGGAAAATTTGATGATTGGATGTTCGGATGTGATATTTGCCAAGATGTGTGTCCTTGGAACCGCTTTTCGAAAGCACACAGTGAACCTTTGTTCAATCCCCATCCGGAACTGTTATCGATGACTAAAAAAGATTGGCAAGAAATTACTGAAGATGTCTTTAAGGAACTATTTAAAAAATCTGCTGTTAAGCGGACAAAGTTTGAGGGGTTGAAACGGAATATTGAATTTTTGAAAGAGAACTCTTAATAACAACATTATTCATGCTTTTGGTTGATCCTTAAATCAAATACAAAAAGAATACAAAATCAATTAAAAGCTCAAAACACGGTCTTTTAAAGTGTTTGATGTTCTAAATTAAAGGAACTCTGTAAAGCGCAGTTTTTATGCTCGTAATTTAAGAGTGTTCGAAAAGCAATTCACTTCAGATTTATGGAGTAGCGGTTTAATTATACCATACAGGTGTTGGTCTTCCAATTTCAAAATTCTGAAAACCAAAATCATCCGACTCCAATGTGTTGGTATCAAAAACATTATTGCCTTGGCCTGGTATTGACGGAAAAAATGAAAACGATAATTGAAAGGAACTAAACACCAAGTAATCGTTACGAATGATAAACCCTACACCAAATGAAGAATAAACTTTACTTTTCGAAATCCGATCGCCTTCTTCTCCAAGCATAGCAGACGTGAAATTTAAATAGGGATTAAGCCTAAACCCCAATACTTCCCAAGGTGAATAAAATTGGGTTTGAAGTGATAATACATACTTTTTCGTCCCCATCAATCCACTATTAAAACCTTGAATCCGCGCGTTGTTGTTTCGCTGATCTTCGTTACTATAAACGCCAATAAATTGGTTGTTCTCGTCAATCGTAATTCGGTCACCTGGTGAATTGAGGCGGTTCGTACCAATTAAAAACTGGGGTTTTATAAATTGACGCATTTTCCATTTGGATCCCATGGAGATTAATTTAGTAAAATAATTGGCCTGGAAAGAATAGGCAGTTTGTTCCATCTGACCTTCATTGATAAATGTACCATATTCAAAATTGGTGCTCAAATATCCCCAATTAAAATAATTACCATGAGAAATCTTGGCACCTACATAGGGACGATTCTGTTTGTTTTTATGTTGGATACCACCCGTTATCGAATATACAGTCCCGACAGGAACATCCTCGGTGATGCCGTCTCGGAAAATGTAAGAATCTTTAACATACTGCCTAGACGTAATCCCCAAACTCCCCATGTAAAAAGCTTCACTTGTAAAGTATTGAGCACTATCGAAGGTGCTACTAGGTGAGTCCTTATAATCCAAATTCAAAAAACGGATGGAACTAATGAGCTTTGTGGTACGTTCTTTATCAGAATTCCCTTTGAAAATATCAAACGAATGTCCTGCCCAGATATCTTGTGATCGGTATTTGAAATTTTGTGCCGTTGAATCTTGCGTTTCATAAAGTAAAAGTTGTTGTCTGTATTGCTCGTCTAAATAAATGCCGCCAGCCCAACGTGCCAAAGGTGAATAAAATGGACGGCTAATATCAACATACTTACTGTAAAAACCATTGAGATCTGTTATATAACCGACGGAGGTATTTACAAAAGTGTTCTTGAAATTCGGAATCATATATCTTAAGTTATATGCATTTTTTCCATCAGCCAATCTTGTGGTTATACTATTGTCGAACTGATGCCCATACCCTAAAAAATTCCGGTCCTTTAGACGTAATCTTGTTCTTGACGTAGATCCAGAAACTCTTGGGATGATACTCCATGAATCAAGCACATCCACCAGCACATCCACGGAGTCTTTAGTGGTTTTCAATTCATCAACGACTATTTCAACGCTCCGAATGTAATTTTGAGATCGTAATAAACGTTCCGATTCTTCAAGCGATAAAATATCCAACGGGGTATTTTCTTTAAAGAGCAAGAAATTCCGGATGGTAAATTTTCTTGTTTTTATGTGGATGGCATTGCCTGCTTTTTCCAACAAGCTATTGGCAGTTTCGGTTGAATCGGTAAAGGAATACCCAAAAGGATCATGTGATACAATCTTAATCGTTCTAATTATTCTTCCTTCAAGGGGTGTTAAATCGAGCTTTGGAATTGGGTCAGAAGTGGTGGCCGCTTTTTTATAGGTGGATTTAAAAAGAAGCTTGTGAAAAAATTTCGTTGCTTTCCGTTGCTTTGAATACGCTTCAATTCGTTGATAGAAATTAGTAGAATCTTTTTCGGATTTCGTCACTTGGGAAATACAGAAAAAACTATTCAGAAATAGTAAAATGATAGCAATCTGTCTAATACTCATTTAGGTTATAAAATAATATCCGAGGTGCGCCAAATATAAGATTTTGGTTCAATTATAAGTCCCATAATTTGCTAATAAAAGAGATCATTTTCAAATCGCTATTTTCTAGGCTCTTTTCTCTTAAATCTACTATCTTTGTTTGGTATTCCAATCGAAAACAGGTATGAGCAAACAGAGTAAGCGCAGAGAGGCATTAGTATATCATGCAAAACCTACACCAGGTAAAATTCAGGTAGTTCCAACCAAAAAATATGCCACACAGCGCGATCTGTCTTTGGCATATTCACCAGGAGTCGCAGAACCGTGTTTGGAAATCGCCAAAGATGTCAATAATGTCTATAAGTATACGGCCAAAGGGAATTTGGTAGCGGTCATTTCCAATGGTACCGCAGTTTTGGGATTGGGAAATATCGGACCCGAAGCTTCCAAACCCGTCATGGAAGGTAAGGGCTTACTTTTTAAAATATTTGCAGATATCGATGTGTTTGATATCGAAATTGATACTGAAAACATTGAGGAGTTCATTGCTACGGTCAAACATATTGCGCCAACATTTGGTGGCATTAATTTAGAAGACATTAAGGCGCCGGAAGCCTTTGAGATTGAAAGACGTTTAAAGGCCGAGCTGGACATTCCTGTTATGCACGACGATCAACATGGAACAGCCATCATTTCGGCTGCTGCATTGTTGAATGCTTTAGAGCTCGCCGATAAAAAAATTGAAGATATTCAAATCGTAATTAGTGGTGCAGGTGCCGCTGCGATCTCTTGCACAAGATTGTACCAAGCCTTTGGCGCGAAACGAGAGAATATTGTCATGACCGATAGTAAGGGCGTTATCCGGGATGATCGGACTGACCTAACAGTAGAAAAAGCGGAGTTTGCAACCCATAGAAAAATAGATACACTTGGTGACGCCATGATCGATGCAGATGTGTTTATCGGCTTATCTACTGCAAATATTGTTACTCCGGATATGCTATTAGCGATGGCTAAAGATCCGATCGTGTTTGCAATGGCAAATCCAGATCCG
>JBBSOJ010000302.1:0-3619 GCA_038259855.1 Flavobacteriales bacterium | reverse complement strand
TGCCAGATATTTGATTTTAAGCGCATCACTGTAAAAGACGCTAAAAATTATTTAAAATATATTGCCGAAGAGCAAGGTGTCGATGCTGAAGATGACGCACTGCACATCATCGCACAAAAGGCTGATGGTGCAATGAGAGATGCCCTTTCGATTTTTGATAGAGTTGTGAGTTTTTCCGGTAAGACTTTAACACGTCAGGCGGTTACAGAAAATCTTAATGTACTGGACTACGAGACGTATTTTAAAAGCACCGATTTAATTTTAGAGAATAAAATTCCAGATTTATTGGTTCAATTTAATGACACCTTATCAAAAGGATTTGATGGTCATCATTATATCGCTGGGTTGGCATCTCATTTTAGAGATTTGATGGTTTGTCAAAATGAACAGACGATAGAACTTCTTGAAGTAGGTGACGATACAAAACTCAACTATCTGGAGCAAGCGAAAAAGGCTTCCTATTCTTTTTTGTTGAAAGGTATAGAACTAGCAAACGACTGCGATCTGAAATATAAAAGCAGTAAAAACCAACGCTTGTTGGTCGAATTGACTTTAATGCAGCTTGCCTCTATCACTTTTGATGGAGAAAAAAAAAATAGCAGTCACTACATAATACCAGCATCTTATTTTAGGAAAAAAGGCATCAAGCCTATCGCCACGTCACCTCCCGACAGCGTAAAACCTACATTAGAACCTTCATCCAAGGCAACTCATTCTGATCAAGCAGCAGCGACATCTAGTGTTGAACCTATGGACCAACCTGTTCCTGTAATTGATCTCAAAACCGATACCAAACGCACTTCTGGATTATCGTTGAAGAGTATAAGGGCAAAGAAAGAACATCTTATACGACAAATGGAAGTCGTCATCGATCCGAATGATCTTCCTAAAGAACCAGTGACGCAAGATGCGTTACTAAATTCGTGGACATCTTATGTACGGACTTTAGATCAAAAAGGGGAACGTATTATGTCTTCAATTTTAGAAATGGACGTTCCGAAGTTAAAGGGTACGGCCATTCATCTGGAATTCCCAAATGAGACCTTGAAGATTGAATTGGAGCGTGCTCAATTTCCTTTGATGGAATATCTTCGGAGAACTTTAAAAAATTATGATTTATCTTTAGAGATCTCTGTCAATGAAGAGACTGCAAAGAAATACGTATTCTCTGAAGAAGATATTTATCAAAAATTAAAAGAAAAAAATCCCAATATTGAGTTGTTACGCTCTACCTTCGGGTTAGACATTTAGTTCTATTACTTTATCTCGACGAATAGAAAACATCATTTCGAAACATATTTTTTATGAAATATCTTATAGTAATTTGCCTACTCATTGGCGCTTGTTGTGTAAGCTGTGATGGTCGGATAAGTAAAAGCGAATCCCTAAAAGCCTCCATCGAGAGGTTTAACAACCAGCAGTCGAACACTACCACTATCACCTATTATCCTAAAGAATATACAGAAATACGTACCGATACCTTGCTATCAAATGGTACAAAAATCAGTATCAAAAATTATTCACTTGCCGCGGATAGCATTTTTATATCGGAAGACCAGTCTAGTATTCCAAAAAAAATAAAACGACATCGCGTGTTTGCATCTGATGTGCTCATCAGCACGATCTCTAATAAGCAATTCAGTTTTCAACTATCAGCTGAAGATTTCAAATTTAAAAATTCAGAAGATTTTTGGAACGCTGCGACGCTACAGCATGTATGGGTCAATCAGGAGCTATCAAACTCAGCTGATGTTATATTAGAACTGTCATTTATCAATCCCAAAGACAATTCTTTTAAAATGTACCATCTGTCTATTAATTCTAGCGGTCATCAAACTGCTGAACTTATAGCAGAAGACTATAGCATATAAAACGATCCACGTAACATGCTTTTTTTTGCGATCAAAAATCCATTTATTGAAATGACACAACCTAAAACAATGCTAGGACTCAAACTTCCCACAGATCCAAGATGGGTCAATATTGTGGAAAAAAATATTGAAGAAATACTCACAGATCATGCTTACTGTGAACAGAAAGCAACGAGTACAGCGATCTCATTGATTGTTAGTTTCCCTGAATACACAGAACTCGTCCAAGAAATGGTCGCATTAGTGAAAGAAGAAATCAGCCATTTTAAAATGGTACACGATAAAATACTTGAAAAAGGTTGGACATTGGGTCGCGATCGCAAAGATGAGTATGTGATCCAATTATTGACGTTTTTTCCAAAAGGTGGTAGTCGAACCACGCAATTGGTCCACCGATTGTTATACGCTGCGTTAATTGAAGCGAGAAGCTGCGAACGATTCAGACTCCTATCGGAAGCGTTGCAAGATAAAGAGCTGGCAGAGTTCTACAGGAAATTGATGGTCAGTGAAGCCAATCATTATACCATGTTTTTGAGCTTTGCAAGACAGTATGGCGATCGTGCTGAAGTGGATGAAAAATGGCAAGCACTTTTACAATTTGAAGCGGGCATCATGAAAAATTTAAGTAAGACGGAATCCATACATGGGTAAAAATATCTATATTGAAGGGGAATTTAAAATCATAAAAGAATGAAAAATTTCTACGTTATAGGTCTTTTTCTGTTCTCGATCAATTCATTTTGCCAGAATGTGCTATCTGGCGAATGGTTTCTACATTATATTGAAGTCGATGGAGTTGAGCAATATAGTACGATACCGAATTCTGTCAATTATATAAATTTTGAGGATGACAATAGCTTTAACGGGGCTGTCTGTGATAATGGCTATGGAGGAACTTATTTTGTAGAAAGTGATATTACGTTAAGTATTCCTTCTTTTGCCGCTTTTACTGGTGGCTGTGAATACCCTGCAGAAATACAAAATTTTTTACTTCCTTATTTTTCGATATTGGATGATCCAATGTCGTCGGGAGATATCTTTTCCTATAATATTGAAGATCAAAATGGCAATGAAATCTTGATCTTAACTACCAACGAAAACAACAGCGCGCATTACGGCAGGTCGCCACTCCCAGAAAACAGATTGCCAGGAACATGGTATTTACATTCAATCGTAACCAATGGTATGGAGGAACTAAATGAGTTTAATCCCACGGCCTATATTAGCTTTAATTTGAGTCAAGGCTTTTCTGGCGCTCTAAACTTTGAAGGTACTGCTATCTGTAATGACTTTTTCGGTGAATATTATTTGGAAGGTTTAGATGCTATCAGATCAGTATACCTAAATCAAACTCAAATTTTTTGTAATACAACAGAAGAAGATATTTATGAGAGTTCATATTGGTCAACCTTTCAAAATACCGACCCTGAAAGCAACGTCATAATGACTTATAATGTCGAAGGGACCGGTAATGACGAAAGTTTAATGTTAACCAATCAAAATGGTGATTATTCAACCTATCAACGTCAAGTCTTGTCAATTGCAGAAAACAATGATCAAGGTCAAATAATAAAACTTTTACAAAATCCTGTGAAGTCAACGCTAATTTTGTCAAATTTAGAAACCATAGGTTCAACCTTACGTTATGAAATTTACACTATCGATGGAAAACTGATATCACAAGTATCAAACTTAACAAACGCAACAATTGATGTTGGGTTATTCAACCCTGGAATGTATATTTTACT
>JBBSOJ010000301.1:0-3690 GCA_038259855.1 Flavobacteriales bacterium | reverse complement strand
TGGGTCAGTACGTTATTGTTCAACCTGATGATAATGTGATCATTGTACGCTTGGGCCACGAATCAAGAAAAGTGGATTATGATGGCGATGCCTTTACGCAGGATATATATACGTATATTGATGAGGCTTATGCGATGATGAGTAAGTCCTAACATTT
The DNA here is from genome assembly GCA_038259855.1 of Flavobacteriales bacterium. Taxonomy (GTDB): domain Bacteria; phylum Bacteroidota; class Bacteroidia; order Flavobacteriales; family Flavobacteriaceae; genus JBPOFM01. The sequence continues at coordinate 3,533 of JBBSOJ010000301.1, read as the reverse complement.
TGTTATTTAACATTCTATTAGGAAAACCAAACGCTTATTTAATCGTTTTTTGAGGTAACTTAAAATCACCAACCATGAGAAAATTGTTACTTACCTTTTGCTTTATACTGGCGATATTTACTTGCCATGCCCAGTCCATTACAAATTTAGATTTTGAAATAATAGAAAACGACACGTCAAAAGATTGGAAAATTTTTGGAAATGGAGAGCACAAGATAACATTCGATCAAACCGTATCCCAACAAGGAAAAGTTTCTGGATCTATAGAAAGTATAGATGAGAAAGTAAATTTTAGAGCTTTAGCCTATAGTATTCCAGCTGATTTTGGTGGTAAAAAGATAAAACTTACGGGGTACATTAAAACTGAAAATGTAAAAGGAGGTTGGGCAGGATTGTGGATGCGCATTGATCCACAAGTGGCTTTTGAAAATATGAACTCTCGTGGAATTACCGGTACAACAGACTGGAAAAAGTATGAAATAGAATTGGACTTCGCTAGCAGTGCAAAAACAATTGTTGTGGGCGGACTACTTTCCGGAACTGGAAAAATGTGGGTTGATAATTTAAACATTACGATAGATGGCATGCCATTAGAGAAGGCACCAGAGAAAAAATTAACCCTCGCACAAAAAGACATTGAATTCGACAATGGGTCAAAAATCAGTATTCCAGAGCTTAACGACAGGCTCATTATCAATCTTGAGTTGCTCGGAAAAGTTTGGGGATTTCTAAAATATTACCATCCAGAAGTAGGGAAAGGAAATTACAACTGGGATTATGAACTCTTCAGAATTTTACCCACTTACTTAAAAGCAACAACCAAGATTGAACGTAATAATCTATTATTAGAATGGATCAACAACATGGGCGAAGTTCCAATTTGCGAATCGTGTAAAACTCCGAATATGCAGGCATTTATGACCCCAGATATGGCCTGGATGAACACTACTGAACTTTCTAAGGACTTAAAAGAAAAATTAAGATTTATTCAAAAAAATCGGTTTCAAGGCAATCATTTTTATGTTGAGTTCAATCAAGGCGTTAAAAATCCCTTGTTTAAAAATGAAAAACCTTATGAATCTATGCCTTATCCAGATGAAGGCTTCAGACTTTTGACCTTATTTAAATATTGGAATATGATACAGTATTATTTTCCATATAAGCATCTGACTGATAAAAAATGGAGCATAACGCTTAAGGAACACCTTCCAGCGTTTATCAAAGCCAAGAACGAATTGGAATTTGAATTAGCAACACTTCAAATAATTGGTGATGTCAAAGACACCCACGCCAATCTTTGGGCTGGCAATAATGCTATTCAAGAAAATAGAGGACTTTTTTATCCTCCAGTACATGTCCGGTTTATAGAAGATTGCCTCGTAGTAACTGATTATTATAATCGAGAAATGCAGCCTGAAATAGGCTTAAAGATCGGTGATGTCATTACAAGAATCAACGGTACTTTAGTGGAGGATTTGATTAAAGAAAAGTTACCGTTTTATCCGGCATCTAACTACCCTACTCAATTAAGAGATATTTCTGTAGACCTACTGCGTTCAAACAAGAGCACATTAGATTTACAATACACAAGGGATGACGAAGAGCTCACCAAAAACATCCCGTTATTTGAAATCAAAGACCTAAATTATTATAATTCCTACCGAGTAGAACCTGATAGCAAGTCTTTCAAAATTATAGATGGTAATATTGGATACATCAACTTGGCAAATATCCAAGAAGAGGATATTAAGGATATTAAAAAGCAGTTGAAAGACATAAAAGGCATTATCGTAGATATAAGAAATTATCCCTCCACATTTGTTGTCTTTTCCCTAGGTAATTTCCTTAACTCGAATACAGCGGATTTCGTGAAATTCACTAAACTTAACTCAGATTATCCCGGAGAGTTTACATTTTCAGATCCGCTTCAAGTTGGTGGCAATGGACCCTCTTATAATGGGCAAAAAGTTGTGGTTTTAGTGAATGAACTTTCACAAAGTCAAGCTGAATATACCGCAATGGCATTGAGAGCAGGAGATAAAACAACGATTGTTGGTAGCACAACCGCAGGCGCAGATGGCAATATTTCTTATTTCTCATTACCAGGTGGTTTGAGAACAGTTATTTCTGGTATCGGAGTCTATTATCCCGACGGAACCGAAACACAAGGTGTTGGTATTATTCCTGATGTTGAAGTCTTGCCAACTATCCAGGGCATAAAAGAAGGAAAGGACGAGCCTTTGGAAAAAGCAATCGAAATAATAAACAAAATATAATTTAATAAAATTCCTGCTTTCGCAGGAAGTACACATGATCAACAAACTCAACCTTGAAGACATTCTTTTTCTGGACATTGAAACTGTTCCAGAAACACGTCATTTTTCTGAACTTGATAAAACCAAACAAGACCTTTGGGATCTTAAATCGAAGTACCAAAGAGCCGAAGTTTCTGCAGAAGAGTTTTATGAGCGGGCTGGAATTTGGGCTGAGTTTGGAAAAATCGTTTGTATTTCAGTTGGCTATTTCAAATTTCAAGGGGATATTAGAACGTTTCGCGTCACGTCATTTCATGGTGATGAAATCACTATTTTAAAAGATTTCAAAACTTTATTAGCCTCGCATTTCAGCCAAGCCAAGCATATATTATGTGCCCATAATGGAAAGGAATTTGACTTTCCATATATCGCCAGACGCATGATCATCCACAATATTGAACTGCCATATAAACTGAATCTTTTCGGCAAGAAACCATGGGAAGTACCGCACTTAGATACATTGGAACTCTGGAAATTTGGCGATTATAAAAATTATACATCCTTAAAATTACTGACCAATGTGTTAGGTATTCCATCTCCCAAAGATGATATTGATGGTAGTGAGGTTTGTCGCGTCTATTATGAAGAAAACGATGTCGAACGGATTGTTATCTATTGTGAGAAAGACACGATTGCTGTAGCGCAAATCTTCTTAAGATTACGTGGGGACTCAATTTTGGATGAGAGTGAGATTAAGCATATTTGATAGGCGAATTAATTGCCTACAGATTCTCAGAATTCTGCAGATCTCTTTTTAAAATAATTCAAACTCAAAACTAAAACTCATAGGTGTTAAGCTGATCCTTGATAGAAAACTAGGTGCTCAGTTGAGAGCACACATAAAAAAAATTCACACTTTAAACCCGGGGTGAGGATTAGAGCATGAATATTTTTTTTGTGAGCATTAACATACCTTTCAGTAAGTGTAATGTTTTCTGAAAGGTTTCAAATAATTTGCTTTCAGATAAAGTAGGTTTTGATAGATTTGGGGCGGTGTTCATAAGTCAAAATTTATGGTAGATTTGGGGCTAATCACAAGTTAGGTTTATGGTAATTTTTTGGGGCAAAAAAAGTTATGTTTATTTTAAGGTTATTTAGATAGACGATTTTTATTCTGTTTTGTAAATATGTGACATTATTTCTATAAATCAGTCTAAATACATAATTATTAGATGAAGTGCGCAAAATTTTAACAATTACAATCCATTATGACGATTA
>JBBSOJ010000300.1:0-3717 GCA_038259855.1 Flavobacteriales bacterium | reverse complement strand
GATTTAGCACCTCCGATTGCAGGTCCCGATACGGTAAATTTAATTTCCATGGTTTTTGCTAAGGAGAGTACCTCATTCATATCTAAACCCTTACGCATACGTGTTCCACCTCCAGCAGCACCACCTCTCAAAGAGTTGATCACCGTCCAACCTTCGGCTTCTGTTTCTGGATCTTTCCAGTTAAATATAATTTCGGGTTCCTTGTCTTCGTACTTTTGAAGTAGATCTTTCATTAAACGCTATTGTATAACAAATATAAAAAACTAAAAATCCTAATAGATTAATTTACCAATAATTTTATGGACAATAAGTTTTACCAGAACTGTGATTTTTGGATGCTCCAGTTACACTTTTTAAGCAATTAACCTCATTACGAACTTTCAAAACTCCTAATAACCCGAAAATCAATGCTTCCTTAAATTCTATTATTTTTTTATCTGGAATATGAATGGTATTTTTTGTGTGATACTTTAGTCGTTCCATCAGAAAACTATTATACACACCACCACCTGTTACTAATACGCTCGCGTTTTTCTTGAAACTGATTTCAGATGAAATCTTTATGGCGATATGCTCAACGAAAGTTCTCAAAATATCTACTACAGACATAGTGAACGAATCAATTAACGGAAACACCTCTTTCATCACCCATTCCAACCCTAGCGATTTTGGAGGCTTTTGACTGTAAAAATCTAGCGAATTTAATTCTTTCAATAATTGAGGATTGGTAAGTCCTGATGAAGCCAATACTCCTTTATCATCATAGTCCAGGCCCAATTGATTGACGTAATGATTCAATACAATATTGACAGGACAAATATCATAAGCAACTCTCTGATTATTAAGTTCGGTTGAAATGTTTGCAAACCCACCCAAATTCAAACAAAAATCAAAATTGCTGAATAAAAGCCGATCGCCAATAGGAACCAAAGGTGCACCCTGGCCTCCAAGAGCAACATCGTCGACTCTAAAATCGCATACTACTTTTTGCTGTATCAACGTTGCCAAATTGGATAGGTTTCCTATTTGATAAGTCACTTTTTTATGCGGTTGATGCAATGCCGTATGGCCGTGAGAGCAAACCATCTCGATATTAGAGAGACTGTGCTTTTTTATGAAATCGTTAATGACCGTGCTTAAATAGACGCTATACTTTTGATCAAGCTCTTTGATGTCATTCATGGACATAGCCACCAGACCTTTAAGGTTTTGAAGCCAGTTTTCAGGATATGGAATTGTTTCTGATTCTAAAATCTCAAATTCCCAATGTCCGTTGAAATGAAATTTAAGGTGAGCTAAATCAATTCCGTCAAGGGAAGTTCCAGACATTACACCGATAACGTTATAGTGATTTTTAGTCATATATGTAAAATTAGCCATTCCAATTGAAAGAATGTCTTTAAAGCCTTATCTTTGCACTGAATTTACGTCAAATTAACAATTATATATTTATATGGATTTTAGTCTTTCAGAAGAACATTTAATGGTTCGTGATGCTGCTCGTGATTTTGCACAGACGGAATTGCTTCCTGGTGTTATAGAACGTGATAACAAACAAGAATTTCCTCAAGAACTCGTCAAGAAAATGGGCGATCTTGGTTTTATGGGAATTATGGTCGATCCGAAATACGGTGGCAGCGGGATGGATACCATATCCTATGTTTTGATCATGGAGGAGTTGTCAAAGATAGATGCTTCGGCATCTGTTATAGTGTCAGTCAACAACTCATTGGTATGTTATGGTCTTGAAACTTATGGTAATGAAGAACAGAAACAAAAATACCTACCCAGATTAGCATCTGGTGAGATTGTTGGTGCTTTCTGTTTGAGTGAGCCTGAAGCAGGTAGTGATGCTACCTCCCAACAAACGAGTGCCATCGATAAAGGTGACCATTACCTTTTGAACGGGTCCAAAAATTGGATTACCAGTGGTGGTCGCGCTGAAGTATTCTTGGTCATTGCTCAAACCGATAAGCATAAGGGTTCTCATGGCATTAATGCCTTTATCGTTGACAAAGGAACACCAGGGTTTGACGTTGGACCGAAAGAAGATAAATTGGGAATTAGAGGAAGCGACACGCATACCCTACAATTTAATGATGTCAAAATTCCAAAAGAAAATAGAATAGGTGACGATGGGGCCGGATTTAGATTTGCCATGAAAACACTGTCAGGAGGCCGAATTGGCATTGCGGCACAAGCACTCGGTATTGCATCCGGTGGTTATGAATTGGCTTTGAAATACTCAAAAGAACGAAAAGCATTTGGAACAGAAATTTGCAATCATCAAGCCATAGCATTTAAATTGGCCGATATGTATACTGAAATTGAAGCAGCACGTTTTTTAGTGATGAAATCTGCTTGGGATAAAGATCAAGGCAATAACTATGACGTCTCAAGTGCGATGGCCAAACTATATGCCTCAAAAGTTGCAATGGAGCAGACAGTAGAAGCTGTTCAGATTCACGGCGGGAATGGCTTTGTAAAAGAATATCATGTAGAGCGGTTGATGAGAGATGCCAAAATCACTCAGATTTATGAAGGGACTTCAGAAATTCAGAAGATTGTAATTTCCAGAAATTTGATTAAGGAATAAGTATCAGCTATAAAATATAAAACCTGACAGCATTAACGTTGTCAGGTTTTTTTTTGTGTTAATCTGAAATGCTTTAATACTTTAATAAATCATGGCCTAAAGAACTTTTCAACTATTGCTTTTCATATTAAATCACAAGATATTAAGCTACAATTGAGGAATTATTTCTAACAGTTTTTGATAATAAGTTTTATAATTAAATCAATAATCTAAAAAGATCGCTAAAAAATAGCGTCATGAGATAGTATTCTTTAATCAATTTTTAAAATGATTGCTATTAAACATTTAAGAGAAATGCTTTGAATAGCAGTTCGAATCGTGGTTTTAGATTGATATGTCCTGTGCGATCTAAATCATATCATTAATGTGTCTCAATATCATTTTCTTCACAGTAGTCACGTATGACTTCCAAAATTTGATGACCGTATTTTTCCACTCGAACTTTACCAAAGCCATTGATTTCTAAAAGTTGTTTCTTATTTATCGGAAGCACTTCGCAAATTTCATATAGCGCTTTTTGAGAAAATATTTGATAATGAATTAAGTCTTTTTCTTGAGCAATGGTATTTCGTAATTCTCTTAATAATTCAAACAGTTCAATATTTACAGTACCATCGATTACAGATGTTCTTGATTTTTTCGGCTTGTCTTTAGCGAGAAAAACGGATTTAGCTCTTAATTCGAGAAATTTTAATGATGAAAATTCCTCTGTGAATCCATTGAAATAGCAACGCTTAATGGTCAAGAGATCCTCAATCAGATCTAGATTTTTATGAATGTCCTTTTGAACTGCGGCATTATCTGTTGAAAAGTTCACATTTTTCAGGGCTTCAACAAGCGTTTTAGAGGTTTCTGATTTGAAATATGAAATCGCTTTCTTAAATCGCTTTTGTACCACTTGATGAGTTTCAGGTAGCGATTCTGGCTCACAAATTTGATTTAGCTGCCCTTTAAAGCCAGAACTTATTTTCAAAAGATTGACGATGGCATCTTTCACAGCTACCAACGGTTCCTCCATGTTTCCTTGAATACTGGTTCTGTTTTTATAATAAATATCCAACGTTCGATTGATAGGATATAAAAACTCATAAAAATCGAAGATCTCTTGTATAGAATCTAAT
>JBBSOJ010000299.1:0-3743 GCA_038259855.1 Flavobacteriales bacterium | reverse complement strand
GTCATCAACCTAGGGATCAGCGGAAGACCCAATTTATAAAACACCCGCGCCATACGATAGATGGCAATGGCGAAAAAGCCAGGGTACGCCATATAGATTTCTTCGATGGACTGGGCTGCAGGGTCATTGTCAAAAATCGTGGTCGCATCCTCTTTTAAACTGCAAAACAGATCAGGAATGCCTTCGGTAAAATGCTCCCATCGTTTGCAGGGCATTCCCATTGTTTTTGGGCAAGCCAAATCTCTAATGGTTCGGAATAAAGCTTCCAGCTCCAATAAGGCCGCTTCTGTATCGGTACCACGGTCAAATAAGGCATTGAAAAGCATTTGGGTAAAACGCTCCGATTCCTGCTTCAAACGAATTGACACATTGATGGTTTCCTTCTGTTCTTTGATAGCGGCAATCAAAAGCTCGTGGGTCATGGAAGTTTTCATAAAAGACATATGTTTTTAATGCGCAACATCACATTTTCGGCTTCAAAGATACGCATCTTCGATGGAAGTCGGCTCACATACCCGCGTGCGGCTGTTGAAAATTCATATGATGGTATTCAATTTTATAATTGACAGCTAACATATCAATCAATATTGACTTCCCACAAATCAGAACCAATGAAACATACGTTCAAAGTAAAGTCATGATCTATGACAACTTCTGAATTGCCTTCGATAACATCCATGTTCCTTCAAAATTTTATACTTTTAAGCGTTGTAAAAAATCTGCGCTTGCTGATTGACAAAACATCGGACTGCTCCACTCAAACAATGCTTAAAAAATTGTAAGACATTAATATCCTCAAATGAATTTAACAACGTTTAGCTCATTGAAAAATCGCAACTTCCGGTTGTTTTTTATGGGGCAGTCCGTGTCTTTGATAGGTACTTGGATGCAAAAGACGGCAGTCAGCTGGGTGGTCTATTCGTTGACGCAGTCTAAATTTATGCTGGGCGTGTCGGTATTCGCCACCTTATTCCCTACAGCTGTGGTGTCTTTGTACGGTGGTATCTCGGCCGATCGCTACAATCGATATAAAATATTGGTAGCCACACAGATTCTCTCATTTTTACAGGCCATTTTGCTCACCTTGGCAATTGTGTTTTTTGAAGCCAATTCCGTATGGATCATCATCGGATTGAGCGCCGTTTTAGGCGTTATCAATGGCTTTGATATGCCCGCGCGGCAATCCCTAATCAGGGAATTGATCACCGACAAAAGTAATTTACCGAATGCACTGGCCCTTAACTCGTCCATGGTCAATTTGTCCAAGCTTATTGGTCCTGCCATTGCCGGATTTGTTTTGGAGTTTTACGGCAATGTAGTTTGTTTTGGATCGAATGCCGTGAGTTTTATTCCAGTCATAATCACCTTGCTTCTCATCAATTTACCAACACCAGAAAAGAGAACGAACCGCGACAAAAATCTCAAAAGAGAGTTTACAGAAGCGTTTGATTACATCAAATCGACTCCCGCCATTCGGTCGGTCATGACGTTTACAGGGCTCATGGGTTTAATGGTGTTGCCCTTCACCACCCTAACCCCCGTATTTGCCAAGGATATATTTCATGGGACTGCAGGAACACTGGGAATGATTGATGGCGTCATCGGTTTTGGCGCATTTATAAGTGCGCTGTTTCTGGCGTCCCTAAAGCCTAGCACCGATCTCAACCGAATCTTGGCAACCAGCACGGTGGTATTTGGGATTGGACTTCTATTATTTTCTCATACGCCATATCTACCCTTGGCATTGGTATTTCTGTCTATTGGTGCCTTTGGTATGATGCCCATACGAACCATAAGTAACACCATCATACAAGTGAGTGTGCCCGATCATTTTCATGGTAGGGTCATCAGTATTTATTTGATGGTTCTCACCACGACTCTTCCGATCGGTAGCTTGCTGGTGAGTACTCTATCGCATTTTATTGGCGTCCAAGCAACGGTTATGATTGAAGGGGTGATCGCCTTGATGATCGCCTTCTTTTACGGACGTCATTTAAAAAAAGTGAGACTCAAAAAGAAGCAGCGCATTCTCCTGGAAAAAGTACCAGAGGCTGCTTTGACACAGGCATGATGGTTTATTTGAGCTTCTAACATCGTCATTGTGAGGAGCTATTTTTGCGACGAAGCAATCTTATACTAAAATACTTATAACCAGAAACCATTCTTGCACAATGCATTCACACTTGCGTTCGATTTAACTATACTCTAATTTTTTAGAATCTTAATCTAAGACATTATATCTAATTTATTAGTAGTTGAGGGGTATATTGGATATAACATTCTGATTTTATATAACTTACAAATAAAAGTATGTTAAAAAAATCAATATTAATCGAAAGAAAAAGCAAAATCACCTGCAAAAATCTGCAACTGGTGATCAAAAGCGAGTTACGTGAAGCAATCATTCCGATTGAAGATATTGGATTCATCGTCATCGACAATCCAGAGGTATATCTCAGTATAACTGCCATGAATCTTTTGGTGGATAATAATAGCTCTGTCATCATCTGTAATACTTCACATTTACCTAATGGTATGTTTCTTAACCTCCACAGCCATCACATTCAACAAGAGGTTTTTAAGACTCAAATAAATGCCAGTTCACCATTAAAAAAACAATTATGGCAACAGACTATTATTGAAAAAATTACAAACCAAGGTTTTCTATTAGAAAAAATTACAAAGAGTAAAAACAAGTTTGAGTTTTTGGCAAGCAAAGTCATGAGTGGAGATACTACAAATCAAGAAGCTGTTGCTGCAAATTTCTACTGGAAATCATTTTTTGAAATTGATTTCAAAAGAGAGCGGTTTGGTGATTATCCAAATAACTTTCTAAATTATGGTTACGCAATTTTGAGAGCTGCTACTGCGCGAGCCCTTTCAGGAAGCGGTTTATTAAATACCTTGGGCATTCATCATAAAAGCAAATACAATGCCTTTGCGCTTGCAGATGATATTATGGAACCCTTCCGACCAATTGTTGATGAAGCAGTTCATGACATTATGCAACACTTTGAGGAGCAGGAATTAACGACCGACATAAAATCTAAATTGTTGCAAATATTAACCAGAACCGTTTATTTCAAAAATGAAAAAAGTCCTCTAATGGTGGCACTTCAAAAAACGGCAAGTTCGTTGCAGCAATGCTATAGTGGCAAACGCAAGAAAATAAAATATCCAAAACTATGGAATTAAACGGATACAGGATTATGTGGTTATTTGTATTTTTTGATTTACCGACAGAGACAGCCAAAGATCGACGCAATGCAGCAGGTTTTAGGAAAAATCTTTTAAAGGATGGTTTTACAATGATGCAATATTCTGTGTACATGAGACATTGCGCGAGTAGCGAAAGTGCCGATGTTCATGAAAAACGGATTCATAGATTGTTGCCTCCTTTAGGTAAAGTAAGTGTTTTACGGATTACCGACAAACAATTCGGCAATATCCTCAACTTTTGGGGCAGAGCGGAAGTTCCCAAAGCGCCACAGCCAACACAGTTAGAACTGTTTTAAAACCAAAAAATGCATCAATCTGGCGGTATCAGCGCAAAAAAGAAGCATTTTTTAAAACGATATTTCACTTTATTTCTCTGAATATCAGCAGACTGAAAGCCAACTAATATCGTGTTTTCTAATCTTTAATCAAACCACAACCGTTCGCTTTGTCGTAGTTGAACCCTTCCAAATATCGTGTTTTCTAATCTTTAATCAAACCACAACACGCACGAAGGTCGGGCCATC
>JBBSOJ010000298.1:0-3766 GCA_038259855.1 Flavobacteriales bacterium | reverse complement strand
TTTCGTAAGAAGGGTTGATTTCTTTTGACCCCTATAAAATTCGATAACATAATGCTGCTCATATTACGGAATTTGCATCTTATAATTTCAAAAAACAACAGTCCTTTTATTTTACTGAAATTTCAAGAACTGAGCGGAATATGCACTAAATGGAGTAAGATTAGATAAAGTTAAAATTTTAACGCAACCTTTTTGCAGCTTATCCATCTTATGCATATTGAGCATTAGTGTTTTACGTTGTTTTCTAGTGCTACGGGCGCAAATTAGCATTAACATTTTTTTGTAAGTAATGTTTGTTTTTTTAATATTTTATTATGATGTTTGCGAAAGACTAACTCAAAAAATTGTTTTATGAAATTAAAGTTAACATGGTTAATGACGCTTTTTATGGCGTTTGTGATGCAAATTTCTCTTGCACAAGAGAAAGCTGTTTCGGGCTCGGTGACATCTGTAACGGATGGTTTGCCTTTGCCTGGTGTGAATGTAATTGTAAAAGGAACTACACGTGGTGTACAAACTGACTTTGATGGTAACTATACCATTAATGTTAGTGTTGGAGAAACACTAGCGTTTTCTTTTGTGAGTATGAAAAAAAAGGAAATAGTTGTAGGAGCGAGCAACACTATTAATGTTGCGCTTGAAGAAGATGTTGCTTCACTTGATGAGGTGGTAATCGTTGGATACGGTACTTCCACAAAACAAGCTTTTGCAGGTACTGCAAAAACAATTGACTCGGAGGATATTGAATTCAAGAACTTCTCTAACGTTTCTCAAGCTCTCGCAGGAGAGGCTGCTGGTGTGAATGTAATTAATACCTCAGGTCAACCAGGTACGGAGTCTACTATTAGAATCAGAGGTTTTGGTTCTGTTAACGGTAACAGAGATCCTTTATATGTGGTTGATGGTGTGCCATTTTCAGGAAGTTTGAATGCTATCAACCCTTCTGATATTATGAGTACCACAATTTTAAAAGATGCTTCGGCTACTGCAATTTACGGTTCTCGTGGTGCAAATGGTGTGGTATTGATCACTACAAAAACGGGATCTTCAAGAGAAACTTATGTAGAAGTAGATGTCAAGACAGGTATCAATATGCAATTGATTCCAAGGTATGAAGTTATTACTTCTCCTGAGGAATCCATTGGTTTGGTATGGGAAGCAAAAGTGAATAGACAGCGCCTTAGAGGTGATGCTAATCCTATTCAAACGGTTAACAACACGTTGTTTACTACTATTGTCGCTCCTGGCTACAATATGTGGAATGTTGCAAATGGTGCTGAACTTATTGACCCGGCCACTGGTCAGGTTAGACCTGGTGTAACAAGACGTTATACTCCAGAAAGTTTTGAAGATGCTTCTTTTGACTCAGCGTATAGAACTGAAGCCAACTTGAGAATGGGCGGTGGAACAGACAAGGCTAAATATTTCTTTTCTACAGGATATCTCAATGATGATGGGTATGCTATAAACACAGGGTATAAAAGATATACGACACGTTTAAATCTTAATACAGATATTAAAGAATGGTTTAACGTAGGTGCCAATATTGGGTATACCTATTCAGAAAGTATCAATAATGGTCAAACTGATGGTGCGGAAAACCTTTTCGAATTCGCTGATAAAATGAATCCATTCTATCCTGTGTTTTTAAGAGACAATAACTATCAATTAGTTCCAGACCCAATTTTTGGTGGTTTTCAATATGATTATGGCTCCAACTCTGGTTTTAGAGCAAGACCAAACTCAAATAACTTGAATCCGGTGGCTTCAGCATTGTATGATTTTAATGGAACTGACAGACATGAAGTTGTTGCGAGCTTTACAGGTGTCATGGACATCACGTCAAATTTGACGTTTGAAACAACATTTGGTGCGCAATATTATAATAATATCTTCAAATCAATGGGGAACCAATTTTATGGGGTAGCTACTGCAAACAATGGCGATTTGTTTATTAGTACTACTGAAGCACTTACAACCAACTTTTTACAATTGCTTCGTTATAAGAAAGATTTTGGAAACCACACTTTAGAAGTATTGGCGGCACATGAAAGTAATAAGTTTGAACAAACAATCAGTACTCAGTTCAAAGGTACGGCGCTTATTCCTGGCGGATTGCAACTGGATAATTATATTGTCAACCTAACTCCTCCTACTGGTTTTTCAGAAGCAAGAACCTTAGAATCTTATTTTGGTCAAGTCAATTATGATTTTGACAATAAGTATTACTTAACAGCTTCCGTACGTAGAGATGGATCTTCAAGATTTTACAAAGACAAATGGGATACCTTTGGTTCTATTGGTGCTGCTTGGGTAATTAGTGGTGAAGAGTTTCTTGCAAACAACACCTTACTTACTTATTTAAAGTTAAAAGGATCTTATGGAATTACGGGAGATGAGAGTGGTGTTGATTTTTACACAGGGATCAATAATTTTGGCGTAACTAACTTAAATGGTCAGTTCTCGATAACTCCAAATTTATTTGCAAATCCAGAATTGACATGGGAAACTGCAAAGCAATATCAAGTTGGTCTTGAGTTTACTTTAGGCAATTTCTTAGATGGAACTTTTGATTATTATGTAAAAGACACGGACAATTTGATCTTTGATAGAAGAATCTCTCCATCATCTGGTGTTGCACTTCTTACTGTTAATGATGGTGTCTTGAGAAATAGCGGTTTTGAATTTGATTTAACAGCGCATCTTATCAAAACAGATAATGTATCAGTAGATTTGTCACTTAATGGAGCCACATATGACAACAAAATAACAACCATGCCAATTGATCCAGAGACTGGTGAGCCAGCAGTTTTTAACATTGTAGGTCGATATGGTTATTCAAAAGACAGATCAATTTTTGATTTTTACACTAGAGAATATGCTGGTGTTGATCCTGAAGATGGATATCCAACTTGGGTACAGTATTTTGATGATGTTAATAATGACGGAGTTTTTGATGCAGCGGCAGGTGATGTAGCAATTCAAAGTCTTACACCATATTTAAGTGATAATAGCGATGCAAACGTTAGCAGCAGAACTACCAAAACTTATGCGAGTGCTACTGAGAAATATGTAGATAAATCTGCAATTCCTGATGTTGCCGGTGCATTTCGTTTAAATGCAAAAATACATGACTTTAATGTGTCAGCGCAATTTGCATACTCTCTTGGAGGATATGGTTATGATGCTCAATATGCTGAATTAATGCATGATAATAATGGTGGCATCACCGCTACAAATAGACATATTGATGTGCGTAACAGATGGCGTCAACCAGGGGACATTACTGATGTGCCTCTTATTGCAGATAGAGTAATACCTAATGTCAACTCTGGATCTACAAGATTTATCACTAAAACGGATTATTTGGCATTGAATAATTTATTGGTTGGCTATACGTTACCAAGTAGATACTCTGAGAGAATGGGATTAAGCACCTTCAATATTTATGCTTCAGGTGATAACCTATTTTTTAAAGGAGTAAGAAAAGGATTCAATCCAAACACAAGTGAGACTGGAAGTTCAGGTAGAGGATTATATGCACCCTTAACAACATTTACGCTCGGAGTAAGGGTGAAAATTTAAAAAAATAGAAAAAGATGAATACAAATATTTTAAAATTAACTGGAATAGCTTGTTTGACACTTATGTTGTCTGGCTGTGACAAAGACTTTTTAGTCGAAGAACCAACTGAGTTTATTAATGCTGATCAGTTGGCTGATGCTATCTTATTAAATCCAGCAGTTGGAGAAGGTTCGCTTACAGG
>JBBSOJ010000297.1:0-3802 GCA_038259855.1 Flavobacteriales bacterium | reverse complement strand
GCTTTTAATGGTAATACGATTTATGATCTATTTAAATCCCTCAACTTCGATAAGAATAACGCCAGCGACAACGACAAATTCATAATGTCATTAAGGAAGCGAGGTGTTGTCTTATTTGACATTTTGAGATCTATATATAATAGAGAAATCTACAAGAACTCTATGATAAATATTCCAAATCCTGCTAAATCGCCTATTTACAGCAAAATAGACATATAAAAACGACCTATACATTTCCCATACAACATGTCATTCATCGAAAAATTCGTACATCTTGTAAAATTTCAACATGTAATAAAATACTTCAATAATTGATTTTATCTGATTTATACCGCTGTTCAACCAATATATCCAAATCCACCAATACTGTAGGCGTTTTGTAGGGTGTCTGATACCGATCGGACGAATACAATAGGCTAATTTTAATAATGTAAAAGACACGGGGATAATATGTGTTTTAAATAATTAAATAAGGGATTAATTATGGTATCAGTAATCATGTCTGTATATAATGCAGAGAAATACTTAAAAGAAGCTGTTGACAGTATTTTAAATCAAACGTACAGGAGTTTTGAATTCATCATTGTCAACGACTGCTCTACCGATAACTCATATTCCATTCTTGAAGATTACGCATCGCGCCATGATAATGTGATATTAATAAATAATGGTAAAAATTTAGGTCTTACAAAAAATCTAAATTTAGCTTTAAAACATGCAAGTGGGAAATACATTGCTAGAATGGACGCCGATGATATTTCTGAATTGGATAGATTTGAAAAACAAGTAAATTTTCTTGAACTAAATCAATCAATTGATATATTGGGTACTTTTTCTAAAAACATCAATGAGAATGGCGAAATCACCGGTACTAGGTCAACGCCCGTTACCCACGGCGATATCATGAGAATTTTACCAAAATTGAGTCCATTATCGCATCCAACTATTATGTTTAGAAAAGAAAGTTTGGAGAAAATTGGCTTTTACAATGATAAATACAAAACGTCTCAAGATTATGATATGTGGTTTAGAGCTAGTAGAGCAGGTTTAAGATTCTATAACATCCCTGAATTCTTGTTGAAATATCGCATGAATGATGATTATATTAGCAGAAAAACCTTCCAATTTAGATGGAATGATTTCAAATTGAGAATTGAAGGCTATAAAAACATTAACCTACCCTTTTATAAGTATGGCTATGCATTGATTCCGCTTGTTTTAGGTGTTATACCAGGTTCAGTATATCTACAGCTGAAGAAAATGGATCCTAGATAAGCATATGTTCCTTTAATCCCCAAATTAAATCTTGATTTGAGAATGACATACACAAAAAAGCGCCCCAATTATTTGGAGCGTTTTTTTTTATTATAGAATGATTGTTAGAGGTCTTATACCTGTTTGTAGTTCTTATTCAGCGATGTCACATCCACATGGTCTATGTTAAAATCAGTAATCACTTCAACATTGTGCTGCTCCATGGCCGTAACCGCATTTTGTACATAGGCTGATTCTTTCCAGCGAGAAATCGCATATTCTCTAGTCTTTAAATAATCAACGTAATCTCTTGTGTAATCATCGTCAATCCCAAATCCCATAAAAACCGCCAATCGTGGTGAAATTGATTTTTTCTTTAAGAAAGCAGGTAAGCGTTTTGTAATTCCTGGGTGAAAGGCATAATCAGGAAATAATGAAATAATGTCGGCATTAGGAGAATGTGTTGTTGTAAGTTTCCAAACGATCACATCGCCTACCTCGCTTTTTACATTGATAATCTTACCTTTTTCAATACTATGATAAAGATGGGAATCCGATCTTAAACAAAGCCCTTTCGAATGTTGGGAATGATCCTGTAAGTACACTCCTAAACGCAATAATGAATAGCCCGGATCTTTAAACTCAATACTATCAACATTATCACGGTCTTTAGAATCTTTGTGAAAACCACTTAATGAGGTATTATAAGATAGCGTACTATCTCCAAAATAGACTAATTTATCACTACCCGTACATTCTTTAAAAATAGTGATGATGCGCTCATCAGAGATTATTTTAGAAAGATGGGTTGCGGATAAAAGATCTCCTTTGTGGCTCTTGTCTTTTTCTGCAAACTCTCGAAATTTATGTATTTCTTCTTGGGAGAAAACGTTCTTTACAAGAACCCAACCATGCTTATCAATCTGATCTTTTTTAGTCATAATACTAGTGATTTAATTAAAAATATAAATTCATCTTGGTAGTGGTCATTCATCACATTAGAATCTTCAACTACTTCTTCTTTACTGCTTTTGTTTCTCCATAACCATAGTTGCTCACTGCCATATCTGGATTAGATCCATTTAACAATAGTGTCATATTAGGCAAACGGTTATTGATGTATAATTTTTGTGGAATTTTTAATAATCGTTTATCAATATGATTTGCCTTAACTACATATAAAAATAGATCAGCATGATGAGATATTAACAACGTATCTGTTACTACATGAACAGGTGCCGTATCTACGATCACATAATCATAGTGCTCTTTTGCAAAAACCATAAGATCATCAAAACGCTTACTGGTTAATAATTCAGAGGGATTAGGGGCCACTATAGAGGCATCCAAAACATCTATCGAGGTAGTATCACTTCGAACGATCATATGCTCCAATTGAGTATCCGCCTTGGTGAGATAATGGGTCAAACCCTGCTTCTGTTGCATTCCCAAAACGGCAGCAACATTTGGCCGTCTCAAATCAGCACCAATCAATAAAACCTTCTTGTTGAGTAAGGCGTATGTTGCAGCCAGATTTACTGCTACAAATGTTTTACCTTCTCCACGAATAGTTGACGTTACAAAAATGACATTTTTATGTGCGCCAAAACTCGATAAATTGTGATCTACATTCGTCCTTAACAAACGAAAAGCTTCTGCAATATTGGTACGTTCTGTTTTCGAAACAACAATCGTTTCTTTTGATTTAGATTTTGGAATATCTCCTAAAATCGGTGCGCTAATGGCCGTTTCGATTTCATCTAGAGAATGCACTTTATTATCCAATAATAACCTGACAAAAATGATCAACACAGGTATGAGAATACCCAACAAGGCGGCAACTACCAAAACGATCATCTTTTTAGGATACACAGGTCTCTTAATACCGTAGGCCGTGTCAATGACTTTTGCGATCGGCGCTGTTCCTGCCAAAGAGATAGAATTTTCTTCTCTTTTTTGTAATAGGTACAAATAGAGCGTTTCATAAATTTGCTGTTGTCTCTGAATATCCTTAATTTCTCGCTCTTCTTTTGGTGCATCATAGATTTTTGAAGATAATTTCCCTTCTTGTCTGCGCAGCTGACCCAATGAAATTTCCAAGGAAGATCGATTATTATTTAGACTTTGTCGAATGCTTTCACGGAGACGGTCAATTTGATCATTTAAATTAATAATCACTGGGTTTTGCTCGTTAGCACCTGTAGCAAGCCTGTTTCTCTCCAATAATAACTTATTGTAATTTGCGGCGTTGCTACTCGTAATCTCATCAACCATTCCGAGATTGGCAGGAACTAAATTGTTGCTATTAGACTCCATGAAACTCGCAATGTAATTGATCAACTTCAGTTGGGAATTGAGTTCTACTATTTGGTTTTCGATGGTAGCACTAGATGATAACGTGATCCCAGTCTCCGATTCCATATTACTCAATTTGTTATCGACCTTATAAGTTTCCACACCCTGATCGTAACTCGCTAACTCTTCGGATATATCGTCAATTCTATTTTTGATAAATTCGTCCGCACTTTTGGCAATTTGGCTTTTATAT
>JBBSOJ010000296.1:0-3898 GCA_038259855.1 Flavobacteriales bacterium | reverse complement strand
GTCCATCTTAACCGAAAACCATGCTTAAAATATTAAAATATAGTTTTTATGACCTGATGCGCAGCCGCTGGAGTTACGTCTATTTTGCGTTCTACCTCTTGCTTGGCATCGTATTGTTGTTTTTAAATAACGATTTGTCAAAGGCAGTAATTACCCTCATGAATGTCATTATAATATTAGTTCCTTTGATAGGAACTATTTTTGGAGTGATGTATTATTACAATAATAAAGAGTTTACAGAATTACTTTTGGCACAGCCATTAAAAAGATCCTCCATATTCTTGGGTCAATATTTAGGCGTTGCCATTTCTTTATCCATGAGCTTGATATTGGGACTGGGATTACCATTCGTGTTTTATGGCCTGTTTGAAAGTAGTGCCATTTGGGATTTTTCTTTATTGTTGATTACTGGCACGTTTCTGACCCTGATTTTTACAGCCTTGGCGTTTAATATTGCTTTGTCCAATGAAAATAAAATAAAAGGTTTTGGCTATGCAATTTTGCTTTGGCTCTTTTTAGGGGTTATCTATGATGGGATTTTTTTAATGGTCTTGATAGGCTTTGAAGATTATCCTTTAGATAAAGTGTCCTTAATTGGTACCATGCTCAATCCGATAGATTTATCTAGAACCTTAATCTTGTTGAAATTGGATATCTCTGCGTTGTTAGGCTACACAGGCGCTATTTTTAAACAATTTTTCGGAACCAATTACGGCTTGATTGTTTCTTTTATCGCCCTGTCTTTATGGGTAATTCTACCCGTATTGCGCATGACCATAACCTCGAAGAAAAAAGATTTTTAAGTTTCATGAGATTGTAGCATGATGCTGATAATTGTCATATACAACTCAGCATCGAAAGTTTAAATTTGCAGTATGATTGCAACCATTGCACATAAAATCACGGCCTCTGTTTTGGTGTTTATATTATTTGCACATAATATCAATACCCTAGTGATTATTGGTGATTTCATGGTAAATCAAGCAATCATAGCAAAAAATTTGTGCGTGCAAAAAGATAATCAACAGGGCTGTAATGGTAAATGTCAGTTGACCAAACAAATTAAACAAAGCACGCCAGATTCCAACACCGACTTGCCAGCGCAAGAAACCAGACGCATGTCTTTAGATGCCTTTTGTTTGTTTGAAACAGAGCTAACAGAAGCCCAAAATGAGATTATTGCTAGGGTTCAAAATTTGCCTTTTGAATATACACAGCGCATTATCCTTCGCTATCAGGACATCGAAACGCCACCACCAAACTTTAGTTAATTTTTTCCGGTATAAAAAAACCTATGGTTTTACTTTTCTAGCTTGTTAGTAACAAGCGAGCAGGAAGTTATAAGCTTATTTTAAACCAAATACACAAAAAAAATGAAACTAAAATATATCATCCCAATTCTTTGCGTCGCTCTATTGACACTCTCATGTTCTACTGATGACGCTACTGACCCAATAATTAATGAAGTGGAAGATCTTGACAAAATTCAAGAACTGACCAATGCCACGCATACCATTGAACTGTTCAATGCTTCTGGCACATTTAAAACAGGCTATAATGCCATAAGTATCCGCATAAAAGATAATGCTGCCAACACTTATGTTGAAAATGCGACATTATCTTGGATGCCCGTGATGCAGATGCCGACGATGCAACATTCCGCTCCAAAATCTGATATTTCAAAAGCTCTGGCCAAGAAGACGGTTTACGACGGATTTATCGTTTACCAAATGGCCAATTTAGATGGTTCAGGATGGTCTTTAACCATAAATTATACCATTAATGGCACTAATTATATGGCCAGTTCAGACATTGTTGTGATGCAAAGTGAGTTCCAAAATGTGACCAGTTTTATGGGTGCAGACGGTAAGCGCTATCTTATTGCTATAGTGGAACCGCAAGATCCTAAAATAGGGATCAACAAGCTGAAAGTTGGATTGTACACAATGGAAACCATGATGTCCTTTCCAAAGGTTGAGGGTTTTAGAATGACCTTGGATCCGCGTATGCCAGGCATGGGAAATCACAGTTCTCCAAACAATACAGATTTGACCTATAATATGACAGATGGACTATATGAGGGCAATTTGTCCTTGACCATGACCGGCTACTGGGTGCTTAATCTGAAATTATTGAACGCTGCTGATGAGGTCCTCAAAGGGGAAAATGTTACTGAACAAAATCCGAAAAGTTCACTCTATTTGGAGCTCGAATTTTAACCCATTCTTTTTTAATTAAGCTATCTAAACACTTTGTTCTGTCAGATCCGAAATCTCGGAAGAGCGCAGTCGAAACCATTTCAAACTGAGATTATTCTCTTCCGAAATTTCGGAACTGACAGATAAGATAGCTTTATAACAACTACAACAATGAAAAAGCTCATTATAGTGATGATTGGGGTGCTTTTTAGCGGAGTTACGTTCGCTCAAGAAGAGACCAATACTACTAAAAAAGATACGACCAAATTGGATGAAATCAATTTGGTTGGCAGACGTAAATTAAGCAATTACCGTCAGGAAAAAACCTTATCAAGTATTGATGATTATTTAGAAAAGTCGAATAAAATTACCATGATCAAACGCGGTAATTACGCTTGGGAACCGTCCATGAACAACATGAACAGTGAGCGTTTGAACGTGACTATTGATGGCATGCAAATTTTTGGCGCGTGTACTGATAAAATGGATCCGATTACCTCTTATGTAGATGTATCCAATTTACAGAAAGTAAGCGTTGGTTCTGGGCAATCGGGTTCAGAAAATGGACACACCATTGGTGGGGGGATCGATTTGCAGTTGCCAAATTCTAAATTTCACCAATCTGGATTAAAAACTAGTATCGATTTGGGTTACGAAACCAACGGCAATTATAAAACAGGAGGTTTGGACCTTGAATATTCTGGGAACCGTTTTTACATTAATGCGGATGGTATTTATCGGAAGTCGGATAATTATGATGCTGGTAACAGTCAAGAAGTATTGTATTCACAATTCCATAAATATAACATATCCCTGCAAAGTGGGTATCAATTGAATGATCAACATACGTTGGAAGCCACTGTTATTTATGACAAAGCTACAGATGTTGGTTATCCTGCGTTGCCTATGGATGTTTCACTTGCTGAAGCGCTCATCACAGCAGTCACCCATAAGTATGAGAATGATTCGACCTTTGTACAGTCTTTAGAATCTAAACTGTATTTCAACACCATTACGCATATTATGGACGATTCCAAACGTCCTGATGTGCCTATTCAGATGGATATGCCAGGGTGGAGCGACACTTACGGATTTTATAGTAAAGCGTCAATGAACGCTAATAAACACGCACTTTCAGCCAATCTCAACGGATTCTACAATCGCTCGTTAGCAGAAATGACCATGTACCCAAATGATCCCAACCAGTCTGCTATGTTTATGTATACGTGGCCTGATATAAGAACACTATATTCTGGTATTTATGCCAAAGATGTGTATGCATTTAATGTCAATGCCTCCATTTCAGCAGCCATGCGCGTTGGGTTTCATCAAAATAAAATTGCCATAGAAACAGGTTTGGAAAGTCTTCAAATTTTTTATCCCGAAATTGGGGATACTAAAAACAGAGTGTTGTCAAGTTTCACAGCTAATTACCAGTTCAAAAAACATCATTATGATGTGTCTTTTGGTGCCGGGTATGGTGAAAGAGCACCATCTGTAAGTGAAGGTTACGGATTTTTCCTCTACAATAGTTTTGATAATTATGACTATATCGGAAACCCAACGTTAAATAATGAGAAAGCTTTCGAGGTTAATTTTCAAGCCAACTACCACGATGGGGATTTTCATTTAGGAGTGGAGGCTTCTTATTTTTATATCATGGATTATATTATTGGAAGCATTGATCAAACCTTGAGTCC
>JBBSOJ010000295.1:0-3903 GCA_038259855.1 Flavobacteriales bacterium | reverse complement strand
CATTGGGCCTGCCCAAAAGATGCCGATGGCAAACTGGACGTCAAGCATGCTTTAACCGGGGACGATCTTATTGAATTTGTAAACAAAAGCTTGTTTCCCTATCTCCAAGCCTTTAAAAACACCACCAATGATCCTAAAACCTTAACTTATAAAATAGGCGCCATTTTTGAATATTTGGACAACCGTATTGCAAGTGGTCACACCTTGCGCGAGGTGTTGGATATTATAGACCGATTGAATTTTCAGAGTGGTGATGAGTTATTTGAACTCTCGCAAGTTTATGAAAACCTCTTGAAAGGGATGGGAAGTGATGGCGGAAATTCGGGCGAGTTTTATACCCCACGTGCTATTGTAAAAGCGATGGTGGAAACTACAGACATTAAAGTAGGGGACACTATTTACGACGGAGCAGTGGGGTCTGGCGGATTTTTAGTAGAAGCTTTTGACTTTTTGATCCAGGATGGTAAAAAAGAAAAACTTTCGGCTTCCGATTGGGAAACCATACAGAACAACACCTTTTATGGACAGGAAAAAACAAGTTTAGGGTATGTGATGGGGATGATGAACATGATCCTGCACGGCATAGAAAGCCCAAACGTATTTAAAGGCAACACCCTTACCCAAAACATCCGGGACTTCCAAGAGAAAGATCGGCATAATGTGATTTTGGCAAATCCACCCTTTGGAGGGAAAGAAAAAAAGCAAATCCAGCAAAATTTTCCTGTAGAAAGTAACGCTACTGAAGTCTTGTTTTTACAGCATTTTATGAAGATGTTGAAGTTGGAAGGGCGTGCTTCTATAATAGTACCCGAAGGCGTGCTGTTCCAAACCAACAATGCCTTTACCAAGGTCAAACAAACCTTATTGGAAAACTATAACGTACATACTATTGTGAGTTTGCCGTCTGGTGTGTTCTTGCCTTATAGCGGCGTAAAAACCAACATTCTGTATTTTGACCGCAAAGGCGCCACCAGTACTATTTGGTATTATGATGTGACACCACCGTACACGCTCACTAAAAACAAACCCATATTATACGATCATATTAAAGAATTTGTACACCTCTTTCACAATCCTAAAGAGCGTAATCATACCAATGCCAAATTAGAGAAGTCATTGCGAGGCACGAAGCAATCTCATACTGACAAAGACAAAGGGCAATGCCATAACTGGACCGTAAACATTGCCGACATCAAAGACTACGATCTCAGTGCGAAAAACCCACACAAAGTAGTGGAGGTCATCCACCAAAGTCCAAAGGAGTTGTTGACTGCTATTAAGCAAAACGATGCGGCCATCACAAAATTAATGAACCAAATTGAAAGCTTGATTGATGGGTAAGTGGGAAGAGAAAAAAATAAGTGAAGTTGTGGAATTTTCAGGTGGATCTCAGCCACCAAAATCAACTTTCTCAAAAAAAAATAAAAATGGGTTTATAAGATTAATTCAGATCAGAGATTACAAGTCAGAAAATCATGTAGTTTATGTTGAAAAATCTAAAACAAAAAAGTTCTGCTCTGTTGATGATATTATGATAGGAAGATATGGTCCTCCCGTTTTTCAGATATTGAAGGGACTTGAAGGTGCATATAATGTTGCCTTGATGAAAGCTATACCTAAAGAAGAAGTTTTAAGTAAAGAATTTTTATTTAAGTTTTTGGAGAATCCGAGTATTCAATCTTATATAGTTGGATTATCTCAACGTTCAGCTGGACAGTCAGGAGTAAATAAAAAAGCTCTTGAAGATTATCCTATTCTCATCCCCCCATTACAAGAACAACAACGCATCGTTGCAAAATTAGATGGGTTGTTTGCCAATATAGACCAAGCTATTGGTTTGTTAGAAGAAAACATAGCGCATACGCACGCTTTGATGGGGTCTGTATTGGATGGAATATTTGATAAAGTTTTTAAAGAAAATAAAAGTGTTCCTCTTTTAAAACATGTTGAATTTATTGGTGGTTCGCAGCCTCCTAAAAGTGTTTTTTCATATGAATTGAAAGAAGGATATATTAGACTTATTCAAATCAGAGATTATAAAAGTGATAATTATCTTGTATACATAAAAGAAGATAGCACGAAAAAATTCTGTAATGAAAGTGATGTTATGATTGGGAGATATGGCCCTCCAGTTTTCCAAATTTTAAGAGGATTAAATGGAGCTTATAACGTGGCCTTAATGAAAGCAGTTCCAGACGAAAAAGTAATATTAAAAGATTATCTCTATTATTTTTTAATGAACGGAAAAATTCAAAGCTATATAATATCCATTTCTCAAAGATCAGCAGGACAATCTGGAGTCAATAAAAAAGCACTTGAAGCTTACGAAATTGCAATTCCTTCCTTAGAAGAACAGCGAAGAATTGTTGATACAATAAAATCAGCAATTCCAAAAATTGATAAAGCTCAAGAATTAACAAATCAAAATTTAGAAAATCTAAAATCCCTAAAGAACAGTTTGTTAGATCAGGCTTTTAAGGGGGAGTTGTGAAGTCATGTCAAAACTATCATTGTCCTCAAAGCGTCATTGCGAGGAGGCACGACGAAGCAATCTCATGAATAAAAAGACGAACGTTGACGCAAATACATTGTATTCATGTATACCCTAAAAAAATAATAAGAGACAATGAATTATCTCACGAGGAATAGACAAACAACAAATTAGGCGTATTCAACTTACAGATTGCCGCGTCCTTCGTCCTCGCAATGACGAAATGCCGAGGGACTCAAATGACATCAAGAGATAAACCATGAAACCAGGATTCGTCTACATACTCACCACCAAAAACCACACAACATTATACGTTGGCGTCACAGCATACCTAAAAGAACGCATTGTTCAGCATAAAGAAAACAA
The DNA here is from genome assembly GCA_038259855.1 of Flavobacteriales bacterium. Classification (GTDB taxonomy): domain Bacteria; phylum Bacteroidota; class Bacteroidia; order Flavobacteriales; family Flavobacteriaceae; genus JBPOFM01. The sequence continues at coordinate 1,046 of JBBSOJ010000295.1, read as the reverse complement.
AGATAAAAAGTCATTTACGGCACGGTATAACATTGAAAAATTAGTTTTTTATGAAGCGTTCCAAATGATAGGCGACGCTATTGGAAGAGAGAAACAAGTAAAAGCAGGGAGTAGAGCAAAAAAGATAGCCCTTATCGAAAGTATAAATCCAGATTGGAATGATTTGTTTGATGAGTTGTAGTGTCATTTCCACCACAGCTGTCTGCCACTGCAGCGTCATTGAAAGGAGGCACGATGGAGCAATCTCATGAATAAAATACTATTTTCGGAAAACCAGAAGAACACTACAATACCTTATTGACTATGAATGAATCAAAAAACGTTAAATATTGGTTATATGCCGCTGGCAGAAATGCTGAGCATTGGGACGAATTTTATAAAAAAAACATCTTAGCCATAGGCTGGGATGAAATAGGAAATTTAAAACAGTACAAAACAAGGGATGACATAAGAAATGCCCTGCGCGCTGCTTATGGTGGAGATGGAAATAAAATGAACAACGTTACTGCAAATGACGAGTTTGCAAATACAATAAATATTGGAGACGTCATCATTGTCAAGCAAGGTAGAAGTAAATTATTAGGTTATGGTATTGTCACTTCAGATTATTATCATGATGATCAAAGAGATTATTATAAAAGTTGCAGAGCTGTAGATTGGAAATTAAAAGGCAATTGGGAGGTCAATGTTAGTTTGGTGTTAAAAACACTTACAGATGTCACAAAGTATAAATCAAAATCCTCTCACTACGAATTTTATTACCAATATCTTATGGGGGTTATGCAAGGTGAAATGAATGAAGCAACTCTAAAGGACATTTTTGTAGACCCAATTAATCAAATATTATACGGCCCTCCAGGAACCGGGAAAACCTATGAGTTAAAAGAGACATATTTTTCGAAATATACCCTAAAAGAAACCTCCATGACCAAAGAAGCCTTCTTTGAAGAAACGGTTAGAGATTTGACTTGGTGGCAAGTGGTCGCTTTGGCATTACTAGAATTAGGAACGTCGAGGGTGAATGAGCTTTTAGAAAATAGATGGGT
>JBBSOJ010000294.1:0-3927 GCA_038259855.1 Flavobacteriales bacterium | reverse complement strand
TTTAAATCATATTTGGCATAAAGACTAAAACCTCCTACGCCTACATAGGTGCTTATACCATAAACAAAATCAGTGGTATTGTAATCTTTTTTGATTTTTTGCTTCACCCGGTCACCATCGTCCTTAAACTTAAGTTTTTGCTGGGTACCGATATTAAAACCTGCATAACCACCGATTCCAAATTTGAATTGTGTCGTTGTGGTATATCTAAAATAAGTGTCCTTGTCTATTTTTTTGGATGGTCCAAATTCAAAGTGCACTGGGACCACTAAATTGGTGACTCGGAATTCTGATTTCTGCAATTCTGTAGAAAAAGTTTCTAGGGTTGTCATATTGGCCTCATCAACAAAATAGCGGTCGTTTTTAGGGGAAAATTTGTTCCACTGAAATGAAAACCCATATTTTAAACGTACGGCATTTGAATTTTCCAGAAGACGTGTATTCCAAGCATATCCCAATTCAACAAAGCCTGATCCGGCAAAACTATAAGGCGATTTGCCAAAGTCGACCCCATCAATGATCGCATTATTTAAGCCAACCGCAAAAACAATGTTACTTGAGGTCCGCTCATCATATTTTTTTGGTTTATTCTTGGTGTTTATACTCAAGCCTGTGAAAGAACCAATGCTGACACCTACCTCATTTCTATTCTCGCCCTCAATTTTGTAGGCTTCGTCATTACGAGCTAACAATTCAATTTTGTTTTCAACAATAGCCAAACGATTTTCAATGTTAAGTGCTCTTTTTTTAGCAACTTCGGCCTTTAACTCTTCCGTTTTTTGGCTTGTCAATTCTCCCATTTCAAAGCGTTTGTTTATGGTCTCCACCTCTACTTTGAGGTTGGCCTTTTCATCTTCTATGATGGTCTCTTTTAAAATTTGGAGCTTCTCAATTTGAGATTGGTTGGAACCGGGTGGAATGGAATCCTGTGCTTTCATGATGCTTGTGAAAAGACAAAGACTTGCCATCACAACTAATTTAGTAAGTGTGTTCATAACTGTTCGCTTTTTGATTAATGATTAATGATTAATGAAATTTTTGGTGATCTTATCGTATCGCTTCGTCGGCTACCATCATTCAAAATGCATTTTGAGCTTTAGTAGTGCTGAACCTAACAGACATTTGCTGATGGTGATTTGTTTTGCTTACGATTATAGTCCTGACGTTACTGCCTTGGCAGAAACAACTCTAATTAATGCGCTGGACAACTCGTGTTTTTACCGATTCATAACCTGATTGTAAGGCTTCAAAAACCCGGCTTCTGAACGATTGCTCCAAATCTGCTTCTACGCTTTGGAGTAGTGCATTGGCATCAACCATTCGCGTACTTTCATTATACAACCTGTTCGATAAAATTTCTTGTTGGGCTTTTTTGAGCAAACTGTCGATTTCCGTATTGGTAACATTCGAACCGTTCGACTTTAAGCCTTTTATTTGAGCGACCACATCCTGAACTTTTTGATCTTCAAATGTAAGCTTGGAACTTTTCAACGCAACCACAGTCTCTTCTGACGTATCCTTAACATTCGATGCAAGTGTGGATTGCATTTCATTCTCTCGAATCTGGGCTGTTATGTGTTGTTTCTTTTCATTTACAGCACTGCTATTTGTTACAATGCTTGATGAGTTTGCATTTGAGGTGTCATTATTTTGAATCGTAGTTCCTGAATTCACCTTTTCGACAGCAACATCATTTATTTTTTGTGTTTGCTCTATGGTAAATTCTTTGGTGCCCTTCATCTTTTCTTTAAGATTGTTATTTTCTGTATTTACAATCGTTTCGGTAGTAGTCTCTACAGGTCGATTGTTGAAATACATTGTAGTGACGAATAGAATCCCTATGACACTCGCCGCGATAGCGAGCCACGACAACTTAAATCGAAACGGCGCCTTCTCATCAGCATCCAAACGATTGGCCAAGGTTTCCCAACTTTTGGGAGAAGGCTGCAAGCGTCGCTTTTCGAGCTTGTCCTTCATTTGTTCTTCATATTTAATTGGTGCCATAACCCGTCTTGTTTAATTCGTTAATTTTTCTTTGCAATAGCTGTCTTGCCTTAAAGAGTTGCGATTTTGAGGTTCCTTCATCAATTTTCAAGATATCGGCAATTTCTTGATGTTTGTACCCTTCAATCGCATACATCACAAACACCATTTTATAGCCATCCGGTAACTCGTCAATAAGTTGTTGAATTTCGGCCACCTCGATTTCAGAATTGATGTTATTGCTAGAATCATGGTTGGTTTCAAATTCATCAACCAAAAATTCAACAGTCTTTTGTTGCCTCAAGTATGAGATGGCTTCTCTGACCATAATGCGCCGTATCCAACCTTCAAAACTACCGTCGTTTTTAAAAGAACCAATGAATTTGAAAACTTTGAAAAATCCGTTCAACATCACTTCCTCCGCCTTCTGAACATCTCTCACATAATATCGGCAAACACTCAACATCTTGGGTGCATGCAATTCATATAACACATGCTGCGCTTCACGATTGTTTTTCGCTGCCTTATGAATAAGCTCCGTTGTGTTATTATGCAATCGTATGACTTTCAAAATCGTTTCGTTAGGTCTTCTATAAATAAAGACGCATAATTAGTTCAAATGGTTGCCTGTATATTTTCAATCTACTATTGAATTGCTTAAAATTAAGATCAAAGCACTGATTATTAATAACTTAAAAATAAGATTATTTTATTATAAATGTAGTTTTTTTGAATAGTGAACTTTAAATGTGAATTTACCAGCTCTTAAAACAGCATAAACTGTTGATCGAAGATTGAAAACTTAACATTAATAAAGCATTGAAAACCGTGAATCACTCACGGCCGACTGCCTACTGAAGACTGAAGACTGAAAACTATTTCTTCCGATCGATCACATAATTGACCATCAAAATAAGTGATTCCTTAAATTGGGAATTTTGGTATGCGTCAAGCATCGATAGAGCCTCATCTTTAAAGCTGATCATTTTTGAAACCGCATAGTCCAACCCACCTTGTTCTTTTACAAAGGCAATGACTTCCTTAACTCGAACTTTGTCTTTATTATGATTTTTTATGGAATTGATAAGCCATTTTTTTTCAGATTTAGAACATTTATTTAGGACATAAATAAGCGGCAATGTCATTTTTTGTTCTTTAATATCAATGCCTGTAGGTTTTCCGATGGAAGCTTCCCCGTAATCAAAAAGATCGTCCTTAATCTGAAACGCCATCCCAATCAGTTCTCCAAATTTTCGCATTCTCTCCACATCATCCGAATTGGGCTTTACGGACGCAGCTCCAAGACTACAGCAAGCTGCAATCAACGTCGCCGTTTTTTGACGTATGATCTCGTAATAAATGGCTTCAGTAATATCCAAACGTCTGGCCTTTTCAATCTGAAGCAATTCACCTTCACTCATTTCGCGTACTGCTACTGAAATGATCTTAAGCAAATCAAAATCATTATTATCGATAGACAGCAATAAGCCTTTTGACAGTAAATAATCACCAATGAGTACGGCGATTTTATTTTTCCATAAGGCGTTAATAGAGAAAAAACCTCGCCGCTGATTACTATCATCCACAACATCATCATGCACCAGCGTTGCCGTATGGATCAGTTCTATAACGGCAGCACCGCGATAGGTGCGTTCACCTACATTACCGTTATCGACCATTTTAGCAACCAAAAACACAAACATAGGGCGCATTTGTTTTCCTTTCCTGTTAACGATGTAGGTCGTGATGCGATTGAGAAGTGCCACTTTGCTCGACATGGATAGCAGAAATTTCTGCTCGAAAAGTTCCATCTCGTAGGCAATTGGGTATTTTATCTGTTCAACTATTTTCAAGAAAAGGGACTTATTTTATGGATATCACAAATTTAAGCTATTTCATTTGATAAGTAATAATTGATGGATTGAGATGTGTTAAAATCTTAAG
>JBBSOJ010000293.1:0-3932 GCA_038259855.1 Flavobacteriales bacterium | reverse complement strand
TGTAGCGACATAATGATTAAATGCCAGCTCAAAAATACCTGTGGATATATTAGGCATAGTAATTACTGGACTTTGCAAACGAATGATGCCATTCTCAAGATCTGACGAACAGTTTCCTATGATCGGATTGGTACCAAAAACGGCGTTTCCTTCACGATTATTGGGTAATGATCCTCTTACTTGCCAATCGCGTGATTGCCAGGTAGACGAATTGGTTGGTAATTGTTCCAACGTCCAAGCTCCGATACCTGATTCCCAATTTTGAAAAAATATGGCATTGGAAGTTGCTACATCGCACAACGGTGGTGCAGCGGCTAAAATAGGCGTGTAATTGCAAGCTTCAGGATTTATTCTCATCTCCACGGCTAGTATGGCGTTGATAAGTTGTTGTATATCTGAAGTGGTGATAATTTCTCCTGAAAGGCCAGCAGGTACGGTCGTGGTAGAAAGTCCTTCTAAATTCACACCTAATAAATCATTCGCGGAAGCTTCTAAAGCATCGGCCAAGACGACAAAGTTACTAGTCGCTGTCAGATAAGAAACTTGTGCTCTCCAAAAAATATGGGCAGCCTTTACAAATCCAATACCTCCAATGACTTGTCCATTATACGTTCCGCCATCTACCAATAAAGCGTAGGCATGGTTTGGGATCCCTGAATTGATATGTACACCACCGGCATCAAAGTCACCACAACTATATTGTCCATCAGTTACTTTACCAGGATTTCCTCTACATGGAGGATTAAACATATCTCTAATAGGATTTCCGAATGCACTGGCATCCTCCCCTATTTTCCAACGATCAGAATTACAGCCAACCGTTCTAATTTCAAGATTTTCATTAGCATCCTCATAATTATTTAAAAGATCTACCGTTTCGCCCCATATATCGGAATACGATTCGTTAATGGCACCAGATTGGTAGGCGTAAATCAAATTATTTGTGAATTGGGTATACGCATGACCCCATTCATGTGCAATCACATCGTCAGAAGCTGTACCATCGCAGTAATTGGCGCTAAAGCCATTCCAATTTGCGTTCGGACAAGAAATATTTGGATTATTATTGATGGTTCTCATCGCAATATCAGCACCGTTATACGATACATATCCAAAGGCATTCTTGAAAAAATTATAGACATGACCTGATGCCTCCACTTCATTTCTTTGCCATATTGTTAAAGTACCAGGAAATGCGTCTCCTTCATCCCAAACTAAATTATTCGTATTTCCCTCATAGATTTTTCGGTCTATTGCATGAGCAATACCTGTGAATTGTTCCACCAACGAACCGGTGTGGGCGTCGATGTACAAAAACTCTCTAACATCTAGTTTATTGGTTATTTCCACTTCATACACCAAATGCATCGATGGCACTCGTCGTTGTACTTTTCCCTTTGGAAATACATATAAGGTATTGGAATGGCTGATCAATTGCTCTCCAGAATGATTTAAATCTTGATCGTTGATGAGCCTCAATGCAATGTCATCTGCCGCAGTTGCGCTGATGGTTGGCGTTTGATTTAGTTTTGAATTGACCTCAAGGAAATTTCCGTTAACCGAAGTTAGCTCGTCACTTGAGTTAAAATGAAAGCGTAATTGCCCATCAAAAACTGGCACTCCATTATACATTTGTTTGTAAATAACACGCTCAAATCCGTAATTATCGAGTTCTACTTTATCGAATAGAAGTGACGCTTCAATCGATTTAAGTGCATAAATATCTTTGTAAGTATTTAAAAAAGTCAGCGCTTTTTGCTGAACAGAAGCACCATCAAGCGGCATTGCTTGACCTGCAGGAAACCGAACGAAATCAGCAAGTCCTGTGTGCTCATTTAAGGTTATAATAGCGTTTTTTTGATTTTTTAGTTGTGTTAAGGACTTTTGCGAATTTTGCGCTGTGACCAAAGCACCCATCATTAAAAATAGGGATAAGATTTTGTAAGAAATTTTCATAGGCTACAATTTGTTTTATTGTAAAAGTAATGAAAAATAATAGTGGTAACCTAATGGTATTAGTATCAGGCATCAAAAAAAGCCTACACATTTCTGTGTAGGCTTGCTTTTTGAATAAAGGAAATTTCTTAAAACTGATCTCTACCCGAAAAATGAAAAGCAGCTTCAATAGCAGCATTCTCATCGCTATCACTACCGTGAACAGCATTTTCACCTATAGAAGCAGCATATAATTTTCTAATGGTCCCTTCAGCAGCATCTGCTGGATTGGTCGCACCGATTAATGTTCTGAAATCTTCAACAGCATTTTCTTTTTCCAATATGGCAGCAACAATAGGTCCGCGAGTCATATACTCTACCAATTCGCCATAAAATGGTCTTTCGCTATGCACTGCATAAAATTCTTGAGCATCGGCTTTCGTCATGTGCGTTAACCTTAATGCAACGATTCTAAAACCTGACGCATTGATTTTTTCTAAAATTGCTCCGATGTGACCTTTCTCAACCGCATCTGGCTTAAGCATTGTAAATGTTCTATTTGTTGCCATGTTTGTATGTTTAAAACTATTCGTAATAGTTATGTTTTCAATTCGTTTGAACCAACAGCGGTTCAAACCTTTTCAATTTTTGTGCAAAAGTAATCTATTTCTAAATAATAACAAGGCTATCCAATATTAAAAATTTGTATCTTCGCCCACTATGAATGCACACGATATTTCCAAAATCAAAGTCTTACTTTCAGCACCAAAAAAGATTATCATCATACCTCATAAAAATCCAGATGGTGATGCTATCGGCTCTAGTTTGGGACTTCTTTTATACCTTAAAAAACGACATCACACGGTTACTATCATTGCACCTAATGATTACCCTGATTTTCTAAAATGGATGCCCGAAGAAGCATCCGTAGTCACGTATGAATCTCAAAGAGACGAATCAAATGCCTTGATAAATACTGCAGATATCATTTTTACTTTAGACTTTAATGCGCTGCATAGAATTGGTGACATGGAACAACCTGTGAACAGCAGCGAAGCGATTAAAATAATGATTGATCATCACCAACAGCCTGATGATTATGCGCAATACATGTATTCTGATGTCAGCATGTCTTCTACTTGCGAAATGGTCTTCAATTTTATAGATTTCTTGAATGACTTCGATCAAATTGATAAAAACATCGCGACATGTCTATATACTGGCATAATGACCGATACTGGTTCGTTTCGATTTTCCTCCACCACGAATAAAACGCATGCTGTCATCTCTAAGTTAATTGAATGTGGCGCTGACAATGCCGCTATTCACAATGCCATTTACGACACAAATAGCACTACGCGCCTACAATTGCTCGGATGTGCGTTAAAAAACCTGAAAGTCCTGCCTTCGTTGAGAACCGCTTATATAACCTTATCCCAAGATGAGCTGAATGCGTTCAATTTCAAAAAAGGAGATACCGAGGGTTTTGTTAATTATGGCCTATCGATCCAAGATATCATATTTGCTGTTATTTTTATTGAACATAGACAGGAAGGAATTACCAAAATGTCCTTCCGTAGTAAGGGTGACTTTTCTGTAAATGATTTTGCAAGAACGCATTTTGAAGGCGGTGGTCATACGAATGCGGCAGGTGGAAAAAGTGATTTGGGGCTAGATGATACAGTTGAAAAATTTATTAGTATCTTGCCTCGCTATAAAACAGCCTTGAATTTATGATACGACCTATAATCATTGTTTTACTGCTTCTTGGTATGGTGAGCTGTAAAACGCCAGAAGCACGACAACCTGTTTCTCACAAATCAGGATCTTTCATTAACGCGTCTGTAGAACGGAACATCAAACTTAACAACAAAGAAAAAGAGCGTATTCAACAGATCATTAAAGCAGATACAGATAGTGAGTACATTGCATCTGAAAGTGGCTTTTGGTACACCTATGAAACTAAAATAGCCCAAGATACTCTCCAGGCTAATTTT
>JBBSOJ010000292.1:0-3935 GCA_038259855.1 Flavobacteriales bacterium | reverse complement strand
TTTTTAACTTTGGTTTTTGAGAATATAGCTGAACGGAATATCAGTGTTGTTCCAACAAGTCCTGAAATCGCCAAATTCATTCGAAAAAACAGAAAATACAAAAAAATGTTACCTGTAGGCATTCGTATATAACATACAACTTACAAAAGATAATAAAAAATCCGAAACCAGTTGGCTTCGGATTTTTCATTTTGATTCAGTATATTTTTGTTTATCACTTTAAATTCTATGATATTTTAACAGTAGGCTTATTATAACTCGATTTATAAAAGCTTGACTCAAACAGACAGAACCTCTGCAAACTCAAATCGTACCAAGCCGTCAGCGTCAATTTCACTCAAAGTTACTTCGTGCAAGGTATTCACCAACTCGGGATTCCAAGGCGTTTTAACTTTAACATAATTTTCTGTAAACCCCTGAATGTAACCTTCTTTATTGTCACTTTCAAACAAAACCGTTCTTGTGGTTCCTAATTGATTCTCATAGAAATTTCGTCGGAGTTTAGCGGAAAGTCCGCGCAACATTTTACTTCGTTTTGCCCTAACTTTTTTCGGAACTACACCATCCATGGATGCTGCTTCAGTATTATCTCGTTCAGAATAGGTGAATACATGTAAATATGAAATATCCAATTGATTCAGATAATTGTAAGTCTCCAAGAAATGATCGTCCGTTTCACCAGGAAATCCAACGATGACATCAACACCGATACAAGCGTGTGGCATCACTTCTTTTATCTTTAAAACCCTATCGGTATAAAGCTCTTTCATATAACGTCGCTTCATTAGCTTCAAAATAGCGTTACTTCCACTTTGTAGAGGAATATGAAAATGCGGAACAAATGCACGTGATTTTGAAACCAATTCAATCGTTTCATTCTTCAAAAGATTTGGCTCAATGGATGAAATGCGAAGCCGTTCTATGCCATCTACCGTATCCAATGCCGTCACTAAATCTAAAAACGTATGTTCGTGCTTCTTATTTCCAAATTCACCTTTACCATAATCACCAATGTTTACACCAGTAAGTACAATTTCCTTAATATTCTGTTTTGAAATTTCCTTGGCGTTTTGAATGACGCTTTCCATGGTGTCACTTCGAGAAATTCCCCGTGCCAATGGAATTGTACAATAGGTGCATTTATAATCACAACCATCTTGCACTTTCAGAAAGGCTCTGGTTCGATCTCCAATCGAATAACTACCAACGTAAAAATCCGCGTCCTCAATCTCGCAAGAATGTATCTCTCCAAGATCATTTTTTGATAGGTCGTTAATATAATCGGTGATTTTAAACTTTTCTGTGGCGCCCAAAACCAAATCGACACCATCAACATCTGCCAACTCACTTGGTTTTAATTGTGCATAACAACCAACGGCCGCCACAAAGGCATCAGGATTTATTTTTTGAGCCTGTTTAACGATCGATTTAAAGCGTTTATCAGCATTCTCGGTAACCGAGCAAGTATTAATGACATAAATATCAGCCGTTTCAGTAAATTCTACCCTATCAAAACCCTCCTCCGTAAAGGTTCTAGCAATCGTCGATGTTTCTGAAAAATTCAGCTTACAACCTAAAGTATAAAATGCAACTTTTTTTCTAACGTTCATTCCCGTATTTTTACCCAGTCTGCAAATTTACAATTTAAAATAACATGATGAAACCGCTTTTGTTAAGCAGTAATACGATGCTCAAGATGTTTTTATATGGTTTTGTCGCATTGTGTATCCTATCTTGTGTAGACACCACAATTCAACAAGATGACGCAACTGTTTTTCGATACAATGAGCATAAAAACATCAGTTCGTTGGATCCCGCGTTTTCCAAAGACATAGCAGATATCTGGGCGACGAATCAATTATTCAACGGATTGGTACAGATGAACGACAGTATGAAGGTCTTACCTTCCATTGCAAAAAGCTGGATAATCTCGGATGATGGACTCACCTATTCATTTTCATTACGGAATGATGTTAAATTTCATAAGCATTCAGTTTTTGGTAAAGATTCCACGAGGTTGGTGACAGCGTCAGATTTTGAATATAGCTTGAACAGATTGTTAGATAAAACGATAGCATCTCCTGGTAGCTGGGTGCTCCAAAAAGTAGCCTCCTTTAAAACGGTCAATGACAGCCTTTTTGAGATTACCTTGAAACAACCATTTCCTGCATTTCTAGGCTTACTGACTATGAAATATTGTAGCGTCGTACCAAAAGAAGTCGTACAATTATATGGCAATGACTTTCGTTCTCACCCCATTGGAACGGGACCTTTCAAATTTAAGCGCTGGGAAGAGAATTTGAAATTAGTGTTCAGGAAATACAACGATTATTTTGAGACTGATGAGCATCATCAAAAACTCCCCTATCTGGAAGCCATCGCAATTTCATTTTTGCCAGACAAACAAAGTGAATTTCTTCAGTTTTCACAAGGGAATATAGATTTTGTATCTGGCTTGGACGCTTCTTATAAAGATGAAATACTAACGGCATCGGGTCAACTTCGGGAACGTTATTATGACCAAGTGAATATGATCAGAGGACCTTATTTAAACACAGAGTATCTCGCGTTTTTTATGGATTCTGAACTTCCGGAATTACAATCTGATCTTATTAGAAAAGCTGTCAATTATGGTTTTGATCGGCACAAAATGATGGTGTATTTACGCAATGGTGTTGGGATTCCTGCCAATGGCGGTTTTATCCCAAAAGGATTGCCAGGCTATAATGAAAGCATTGGATTTGACTATCAACCACAAAAAGCCAAAGAGCTCGTCGCACAATTTAAGATAGAAACTGGTATTCAAAATCCTGAAATCACCATCACAACCACTAGCAACTATTTGAGCTTTTGTGAATTCATTCAAAAAGAAATCCAAAAGACAGGTTTAAGGGTCAATATCGATGTGATTCCTGCCGCCACGCTTAAGGACGCTAAAGCCAACGGTAAGCTAGATATATTTCGTGCAAGTTGGGTCGCTGATTATCCAGACGCCGAAAATTATCTATCGCTCTATTACAGTAAAAATTTTGCTCCAAATGGGCCAAACTATTCTCACTTTAAAAGCGAAGAATTTGATGCACTTTATGAGAAAGCTTTTACAATAACTGATGTAAAAGCCAGAGAGCAACTCTATTCTAAAATGGATTCGTTAGTAATGCAAAAAACGCCGGTCGTTGTTATGTTTTATGATGAAGTTGTGCGATTTACCAGAAAAAACATCAAAGGTTTGGGCATCAACCCGACAAATCTTTTGGACTTAAAGTATGTCAAAAAAGGAAATTAATCTTTCACTTTAAAATAATAGATATCATCTTCCCCTTTGCCTTTTGCCCTATTGGACGTAAAATAACCTTCCACGCCATTTTTATTAAGCTCAAAACACATATCATCACCACGACTGTTGAAAGGTTCAGGAAGCAATTCAGGATCTCCAATGGTTCCATCGGCAGCAATAACGCATTTGTAAAGATCCAATCCTCCTACACCTCTCGCTCTATCGGAAGAAAAATATAAGACGTTGTCATGCGTTACCGTTGGGAAGGTTTCTCTTCGCGGAGAATTAATATGATCACCCAAGTTTTCAGGTTCTCCATAGGTATTATTTCCATTGATTTTCACTCGAAAAATATCGGTAGGTCCCTTGGCGCTCACAATATTTGAAGTGAAATACAGATAATCTCCATTTGGGCTTACAGCTGGATGTGCATATGAATATCCTTCTTCACAAAATGGCAACGCCTGAAAATTTTGATAACCCTTTCCATCAACTAATTCACCCCGCTCAATACGGAGATTCCTCGTTTTTGAGCCATGATTATAGACATTCCCACGCTTTTCTTCATTCGTTGTAACATACATATATCTAGCTTCCTTGATAAAAGCCGCCGTTGAACTGTTGAACTTGAATTCATCTGCAGACTTAAACTCCTTCC
>JBBSOJ010000291.1:0-3953 GCA_038259855.1 Flavobacteriales bacterium | reverse complement strand
TATTTTTTTGCTTGAACCATGTATTTAAGTGCCAATGACATCTTCTGGTCTATCATAAAGCCTTAAAAACGTGTGGATTAAATAGAATCTATATTAAAGAAGGATTCTGTAAAATGCACAACCAGATTGAGACGTGCAGCCAGTTTCGTATGACTTGGCCTCTACGCGAATAATAAAAATCACTTTCTAAAGTCAAATTTGTTCGACAATTTTTATAATCCGTTTAGGTCAGATCTTTAGCTACAAGTTCCATTAATTCATTGATGTCTTTATAAATCACAAACTCTCCATTCTGTATGTAGGAAATCTGCCCCGTTTCTTCGCTTACTGTCAACGTTAATGCATCTGTTTTTTCAGAAATTCCGATGGCGGCACGATGCCTCAAACCAAAGCGCTGAGGTATATTTTGTTCGTTACTGACAGGGAGGATGACACGTGTAGCTTTCACGGTGTTGTTTGAGATGATGATGGCACCATCATGCAACGGACTGTTCTTGAAGAAAATACTTTCAATAATAGGTTGGGAGACGGTGATATTCGTATAGTCTCCGGTGCTTATTAAAAAGTCAAGATTATTATTTCGCTCCAACACAATGAGCGCACCCGTTTTAGTAGTACTCATACTCTCACAGGCATTAATAATTGCTGCAATGTCGGTCTCCGTATTATTTTCTGTTTTAAGGAATTTTAATTTGCTGAAAAATTTTCGCTTTCCACTTAAATTAGTGGAACCGACCATCAAAAGGAATTTTCTGATTTCTGGTTGAAATACGACTATCAAAGCGATAATACCGACCTTCATGAAACCATCAAAAATATTGTGGAGCATGAACATGTTTAGGAAATCCGTTAATTTCCAAATGACATAAACGATTAATATCCCAATGAAAATATTGATGGCTACCGTGCCTTTTACGAGCTTGTAGATGTAGTATAGGAGGATTGCTACTAGAAAAACATCAATAAAATCAATGATTCCAAAATCCCAAAATTTAAGTGTATCCAAAAATGCGCGGTTTCTGTAAATTTAACAAAATATAGTTAATTAAAAATATACTCATCATCCGAAATGATCGCGTGTTTCAAATCAATTCCAGAGAGCATCGATTTAAAGGTTATATAATCCTGAAACGTAAGGTTTTCATGGAATTTTAGATAGGCAATACCCATTATTTTGTTTTGTATGCTATCCATGTATGTTAAACGATTTATAAATTCTGCTTTCGTCGTTTGGGAAGCATTGATAGTAATGGAATCGTTTGATCGGAAAACAATACTCAATATATGATTTGTTGTTTCTGACGGATAGGTGTCATACAAACCTTGACTTTCAATAATGTCTGCATCAATGCCATTGTGATAAATAACGTTTGTAAAATCGATAAATCCGAGATTTTTAATAGACGTGTCATTACATGAATATAGGTTTTTAGCAGCATCATTCTTGTGGAGCTCGGCATTTCGCTTTTTCTCTTGCAGAAGCATTATAGAAGGAATCGCCTGTCTCAACGTTAATCGCTTGTCAACATTTATCAGCCAATTTGTGGTAATAATTAGGTTTTTGCGGTTGAGCTCCACGCTGTCTTTTTCATTTATATTATAAAAAATATAGGCAGGCGAGACATCGCTGATCTCTCTGATTTTTGAATAACTGATTTCGGGCAGCTGTACTGATTTTTCTTTTCCACATGAAAAGGATATAATCAGCAGCAGTATGATAACATATTTCATTGTAATATTTAATTTAGGCATCCTATTAATTTGATGCATTCAACAGCTTCCTTCACATCGTGAACTCTCAAAATGGAGGCTCCTTTTTGTAATGCCACTGTGTTTAATATGCTAGTACCATTTAAAGCGTCTTTTGATGTTAGTCCCAATGGTTTATAAACCATCGATTTTCTTGAGAGTCCAACCAAAACCGGAAGCTCCAACATACTCAACAGTTCTAAATGTTTTAAAAGTTCGTAATTCTGTGCTGTGGTTTTGGCAAAACCAAATCCAGGATCTAAAATGACATCTACAATGCCCAAACGTCTTGCAGTGGCAATTTGTTCTGAAAAATAGAATAGTACGTCTTTATGTAAGGATTCATAGGTCGTCAATTGAGCCATGGTTTGAGGTGTACCCCTCATGTGCATCATGACGTAAGGCACATGCAAGGCTGCTATCGCTGGCATCATGGCCTCATCCAATTTACCGGCTGATATATCATTGATCATGCAGGCTCCAGCGTCGATGCAATGTTTGGCAATATTGCTGCGGAAGGTGTCAATTGAGATCAGGATTTCTGGAAACTTCTTTACCAAAAGTTCCACAACCGGTAAGATGCGTCTTAATTCTTCAGATTCCTTAATATCATCAGCATTTGGGCGCGAACTGTAGCCGCCAATATCGATAAATGTGGCGCCTTCATAAAGCATTTTTTCGACGTGATTGAGTGCGGAAGTCTCATCCTTAATTGTGCCACCATCAAAGAATGAATCAGGCGTCAAATTAAGGATGCCCATTACTTTAGGTGTGGAAAGATCAATCAGTCGTCCGTTGCAGTTAATTGTCATGGTTTCAGGCCCTAAATTAGTTAGTGTTTTTTAAAAAATAAAATACGATATCATAAATCGAATTCGTATAAAACTGATCATGCTGCATTTTTTTTGTAATTTTTTTTTTGAAACTCTAGTTACCTAAAGAAACCGGAAACTTTAAACTCGAAACTTTGCACTTTGAACAATTTAGGCGAAATTTACGCAAAATTATATTTTTAGATGCCAAATACTTCGCAACAATACGACGCTATCATCGAAACTTGCCGAACACTTTTTATAAATAAGATGACCGATTACGGGAGCGCTTGGCGAATATTAAGATTACCATCGCTTACAGATCAGATTTTTATAAAAGCGCAACGCATTAGAGGCTTGCAACAGAATGGCGTTCGTAAAGTTGAAGAAGGTGAGGAAAGTGAATTTGTAGGCATCATAAATTATTCCATTATGGCACTGATTCAGTTGGAAAAAGGTGTTGTGGAGCAACCAGATTTGAAAGTTGGGGAAGCTGCCATCTTATATAATGAAACAGTCGCTTTGACCAAACAGCTAATGATGGACAAGAATCATGATTATGGTGAAGCATGGCGGGATATGAGAGTGAGTTCCTTGACCGATTTGATTCTTCAAAAATTATTGCGGGTGAAGCAAATTGAGGATAATTCCGGTAAGACAATTGTGAGTGAGGGTATTGATGCCAATTATCAGGATATGATCAACTATGCCGTATTTGCCATGATACATTTGAATGACAATAAAAAGATATAATCGAAATAGATAAGATCAAAATTCTATGAAATACATTGTACTAATTGCACGCGTTTTAGTTGCAGCGCTCTTTATTTTTTCAGGTTTCATTAAATTGAATGACCCGTTGGGCTTTTCTTATAAACTCCAAGAATACTTCGGAGCGGATGTTTTGAACCTGCCGTTTCTAATTCCATACGCTTTGATCTTGGCTATTTTTGTAGTGGTATTTGAAGTGATTTTAGGCGTTTTTCTATTGATTGGCTATAAACCAAAATTCACTGTTTGGAGTCTTTTAGCGATGATTGTGTTTTTTACATTTCTGACCTTTTATTCTGCCTATTACGAGAAAGTTGCGGATTGTGGTTGTTTTGGCGATGCCTTTAAAGATTTAATCGGTAGAACCCTGAAGCCCTGGGAAAGTTTCAAAAAGGATGTCGTTCTTTTAGTCCTGATCATCATCATTTTATTTGGATTAAGACATATTAAGCCTGTATTAAATAAATTCGGGTTGACAATCGTCGCTTTATTGAGTTTTGTGGGTTGTTTAGGCTTTGCTTATTTTGTGTTGATGCATCTGCCAGCCATCGATTTTAGGCCTTATAAAGTAGGAAATAATTTACAAGAGCAGATGAGTACGCCACCAAACGCCCAAAAACC
>JBBSOJ010000290.1:0-4024 GCA_038259855.1 Flavobacteriales bacterium | reverse complement strand
GGAATCACTCGAACTGACAGCGAGAATTGACTTAAGTTTTTGAGACGTAAACGGTAAGAACGGTTCACTCAAGGTTGCTAATGCTGAAGCAATCTGTAGAGCCACAAACATGATGGTTTTAGTGCGCTCTTCGTCTACTTTAAATACTTTCCAGGGTTCTTCATCAGCCAAATATTTATTTCCCAATCTGGCAAGATTCATCAATTCCTGTCCAGCTTCTCTAAATCGATACCGTTCTATGGAGCTCGAAATCACATCTGGATAGGCTTTTATTGTAGCTAACGTTTCCTCATCAATTTGAGAAAATTCAGAAGGTTCTGGCACAATGCCGTTGTAATATTTATCGGTCAGAACCACCACACGATTGATGAAGTTTCCAAAAATAGCCACCAATTCATTGTTGTTTCTCGCCTGGAAATCCGCCCATGTAAAATCATTGTCTTTCGTTTCTGGCGCATTTGCGGTCAAGGCATAGCGCAACACATCTTGCTGATTTGGAAAATCCTCTAAATATTCTGGCAACCAAACCGCCCAATTCTTTGAAGTGGATAATTTATTGCCTTCCAGATTTAAGAATTCGTTTGCAGGAACGTTATCTGGCAAAATATAACTTCCTTCCGCTTTTAACATCGAAGGAAAAATAATGCAATGAAACACGATATTGTCTTTCCCTATAAAATGAACCAACTTGGTGGTGTCATCTTTCCAATAGGGCTCCCAATCTTTCCCTTCGCGCGCTGCCCATTCTTTGGTAGATGAAATATAACCGATAGGGGCATCAAACCAAACATACAACACCTTTCCATCCGCACCTTCAACAGGAACGGGAATTCCCCAATCCAAATCACGCGTGACTGCTCTAGGGCGCAAACCATCATCAATCCATGATTTTACTTGTCCATAAACATTCGGTTTCCAATCTTTTTTATGACCTTTTAGAATCCATTCGTTTAAAAACGCTTCATGTTTATCCAATGATAAAAACCAATGTTTAGTTTGTTTTAAAGTCGGAACATTTCCAGTAATGGCAGACTTCGGATTGATTAGATCGGTGGCATTTAAACTGCTTCCGCATTTCTCACATTGGTCGCCATAAGCTTCTTCGTTCCCACATTTAGGGCAGGTGCCTGTGACGAAACGGTCAGCCAAAAACTGGTCAGCTTCTTCGTCGTATAATTGTTCGGTGACTTCTTCAATAAATTCACCTTTATCGTACAAGGTTTTAAAGAATTCCTGTGCCGTTTCATGATGAATTTTAGCAGTGGTTCTCGAATAATTATCAAAGGTAATACCAAAATCCTCGAACGACTTTTTGATGATGGCATGATATTTATCGACAATATCTTGCGGAGATACACCTTCCTTTTTAGCTTTAATAGTAATAGGAACGCCATGTTCATCGCTTCCACAGATAAAGGCAACATCGTTTCCTGTTAAGCGCATATAACGCGCATAAATATCTGCAGGCACATATACACCGGCCAAATGACCAATATGAATTGGTCCGTTAGTATAAGGTAAGGCTGCGGTGATTGTATATCGTTTTGACATTGGATCTTTTATTTCTTGAAGGGCAAAATTAGCGATTTTACTTGTAGTAATAAAACCTATAGAGCACTACAAAAACTAAAAGTCTTTTTATAGAAGTAAACGATATCAGCGTATCACCAATGATTTGCTGAAGTTTTGATTGCCGACAGAAATTTTATAGATATATTGTCCGACGTTTAATTTATTTGAAACTGATTTTTTTAGACTGATACTATGATCTCCAGCAAATAAAAGTGCATTTTTTAGAGTCGCGACCTCTCTACCCATGATGTCATATAATTTAACGACTGTATGTTGTGTATAGGGGTTTTTTATTTTGATGATGGTATCTGTATCTGTGTACATTACAAAATGTTTGAATCGTTCTTTATTGATGTCATCCACGCTTAAAGAACTGCAATTAAAACCGAGATCTACCCTGGCATGAGTTGTATTAAGTAGCGCTTCATTGACTAAATCACTATCTATACAGAGCCATTCTTGCATAATGCTAGCATAGACTTCTCTAAAATCTTGGGTGTAGTTCAAATTCCCTGCACCATCACCGGAAATAAGATCGGGGTGTTGGCTCACAAAACCGTTTCCTTCCATGGCTGGTCCAAACAGTAATAATGGTGCAGCTTTACCATGATCGGTGCCATTGGACCCATTCTCGTAAGTCCGTCTGCCAAATTCGCTAATGGTCATAGCTAGCACCTTATCATCCAATCCAGCTTGTGCTAGATCCTCGTAGAATGTCTTAATAGAGTTCGATAAATCAATCAATAAGTTCCTGTGATCGTCAACCTGATTGGCATGCGTATCAAAATTACCAAGTGTTACCATATATACTTTAGTACCTAGATTCCCCTTAATAAGGCGGGCTACAATGGATAGTTGCTGTCCTAATTCCGTATCCATGTATTCAAAACTATTCGTGCCCCCTGAATAGGCTTCGTGGATGGTCCCTGCATACTGATAGGTTGTGTTGATGGTCCCTCTCATAAACTCAAGTTGTTCTCCGTAGAGGCAATCAGGAAAACTAGTCATGTCGTGAACCGTTCCATTTTGTGCAATAGTCTGCAATTGGTCGGGGTTGGCAACGGAGAAGGCATAATTGGTTGAGGCGCCTTCAAAGATTAAATTGCCTGTACTTCCTATTTGAACTGCCGCAGGAATTGATGGAGGATTGATAAGGTACTCTGGATACAATTCTTCAAAATGACGACCGAGCCACCCCGTTTGAACATTATTGGTTATATCGGTAGACGAAAGTATATCGGAACTGGCAAAATGAGATTGACTATGATTTTCGTATCCGACTCCATGTACTACTTTCATACCGCCAGTATCCCATAAATTTAAGAGATCATTCATATAGTTTGGGATGCCAAAATCTGGCGTTAGGGCGGTCACCTGATTTAAATTGTGCTTGATGGTCGGTCTTAAAGAAGCATACGAGTCATAATCGTAAATAGGAACGATGGTATTGAGGCCGTCATTGCCTCCTTTGAGCCTAATGATCACAAGTACACGATCGGATTGTGAATTGCTGATGGCTGCTGCCAGTTTAGAGTTGCTTGAGGCCGATAGCGGCATGCCGCCAACCATCATGGTGCCTGCTCCTGCTAATCCCAGAGCTTGCATAAAGGAGCGACGGTTCCATTTTTTGTGTTCTTTATCGTGATCAGTGCCGAAGCTGGTGTCTTGAGTTGATTTATGATTGCACATATAATAAGTAGGTTATTTTAATTGAAATTCGGGTAGTTTGATAATATGGAGCATCAATAATAGCACTTGATAGTGTGCGGATTGGTGTTGAAGATTCCAGATATGATTGGTATAGTAGTTTTCTGGAATATTATGTTTAAAAATATCTGTCGCAATTTGGTAATCTGAAGCTGAAAATAATTCCACAGGCATAAAGCGATCTATGATAGTTTTCGTTATCACATTTGGGTCATTGCTGTTGTTGGAAACTTCCACGGCAAACGTTCTAAATTCTTCGCTGAAGTTGTTCCATGTGTGCCAAATGATCCATTGTAATATTTGCCATCTGCCAGTTAAAGTGCTAGTGTTAATCCAGGTTCGTCCCATTTGCCAACCAGCAACATCGATCGGTTGAAACATCTGCTGCCCTATCATGCTATTAAACCATATCATGCCTTTATGAAAATTGGGCTGTACACTAAAATTTGTAATTTTTATAAACGAAATGGTCAGGTCATAAGGACTTTTAATCTGAATGCCGATGGTTTTAGAGTCGAAGAAATGTTCACTTTTAAAAAGTAATCGTAATATATTCACAATATCGAAATCTTGCACAAATACTGCCGCCATAGCAGAAACGACTTCCTCATTAACCGTGGTGCTTACAAAATAAGTGTATAATTTTTTACAGATATGTGCTGCAATCTCTGGTGCCTTTTCTTGAAAAAGTAAATCAATAACATCATGATACCCCCAATTACCAGTCTGACCAAATATGGTTTTG
>JBBSOJ010000289.1:0-4030 GCA_038259855.1 Flavobacteriales bacterium | reverse complement strand
TCCCTTTTCACACCCAATAGAATTGGAGATTATGGCGCCAAGGCCATTTACTTTCAGAAGTCCCTGCGCAAAAAAATTATGTTTCTTAATTTGATGGGAAATATGATGCAAATGACAACGACCTTGATATTTGGATCTATTGGATTTTTGTTTTTTGCACTTCATTTTTCATTAGAATTGGAAGCTGTAAAGATTTCCATTTCCATGATAGCGTTCGTATTGATTCTTATCGTTGCCTTTTTTGTACTAAAAGAGATTCAATTTAAAGTCAAGGGCATTTCATTGAACAACATTAGAACATTTGTCAGAGCGATTTCATTGCAAATTAAGGTAAAAGTGTTCTTGTATTCGACGATTCGCTATCTGATTTTTTCATATCAATTCTATTTCCTTTTGATGATTTTTGATGTGAACATTGATTATGTCACGGCGATGATGGCCATCACAACCATGTATTTTTTATCCTCAATTCTTCCTACCATTGTCATTTTAGATGTACTTATTAAAGGAAGCGTTGCAGTGTATCTGTTTTCAATGCTTGGTGTAAATGACTTGACCATTTTGTGCATTGTGACCTTAATGTGGCTTTTGAATTTTGTGATTCCAAGTGTGATTGGTAGTTATTATGTACTTAATTTTAGACTTCCAAAAGTTAACGCACCCATATGATCTTAATTGCTATTTGTATTACATTGATTTACCTAGCTTTAATAGCAACTTTTATATATGGTTTTGAGAAAGTGGAGACCTTCTCACTCAAAGATGTAAAGTCAAAGACCAAATTTTCTGTGATTGTGCCATTTCGGAATGAAGAAAACCATTTACCTGCATTGTTGGAATCGGTTTCAAAATTGAATTATCCGAAAGACTTGTATGAAATCATCTTTGTGGATGATGAATCGGAAGATGGGTCTTACCAAGTTCTCGATTCATCACGATTGCAGCGGAACACTCCTACTGACATCTCTATTTTAAACAATATTAGGAAATCAAATTCAGCAAAAAAAGATGCTATCTCGTTAGCGATTAAAAAAGCCAAATATGATTGGATTGTTACAACAGATGCCGATTGCATATTACCAAAATTTTGGCTGGATAGTTTTGATGAATTCGTACAAACCACCAATGCCGAATTTATTGCAGCGCCAGTGACGTATTCTTCTATGCAAACCTTTCTGAATAGATTTCAGCTTTTGGATATTTTGAGCTTGCAAGGATCGACAATTGGAGCGTTTGGAATCCATAAACCCATTTTATGCAATGGAGCAAATTTAGCCTACAAAAAAGAACTATTTATATCGGTCAATGGGTTTCAGGGCAATGAGACTATTGGGAGTGGCGACGATATTTTTATGCTTGAAAAGGCAGTACAACAAAATCCGCAAAGCGTTCGGTATCTAAAATGTGAAAATGCCATCGTCACAACCTCGGCCCAACCCAATTTTGATGCGTTAATTTCACAACGAGTGCGTTGGGCAGCTAAAACGGGCTCCTATAAAAATCTTTTCGCAAAATTGGTGGGTATTATTGTCTTTTTGATGAATGGTGGCCTTTTGGTATTCGTATTAACGACGTTGGCAGGAATCATCACATTAAATTCATTGTTTTATATACTGATCATTAAATTCGGTATTGATTTCCTTTTGATCTATAAGACTGCAGATTTTACGAATCAAAAGGAAGTCATGTCAACCTTTTTCTTTGCATTTTTTCTGTATCCGTTTTTTTCTTTTTATGTCGTTATAATCTCCTTCTTTAGAGGCTATAAGTGGAAGGGTCGTGACTATCTCAAATAGTGGCAAACTCATTTATTTTTGTTATGTTTACTTAATCAAATGGCGGTCATCATGAAAAAATTAGTCGTAGTGCTTTTCGTATTTTTAGGCGTTTTAACGCTCAATGCGCAGGAGACCTATACCGTAAATGGCGAATCTCTTATATTGAAATTAAAAGTTGAAGGCACTTTAGATCTGCTCATGTCAACCGATGACAATTCGTATCGTTACTTCATTAGATCTACAAACGCAACCATCACAGAGCTTTTAAACACCCGAGATGATGAAGGCCTTTTTAGGGAAGAATATAAAGCAACGCTAGAAACTGCCACATCGGGAAGATCAGCAGCAGATGTAAGATTCACGTATCCAAGTATCTCAACGTACGTTGAAATGTATGACGAAAGTCAAGATGAGAATTTTGAAGCTTTACGCTCCAAATGGAAAGTACAGAAACGATTAAGTATTTTTGCCGGTGTAACCAACAGTCCTTTTGTGACAAATCCCGAAAATAGTAAAACACCGTTATTTGGTGCTGAATTTGAATTATCCGAAGACAGGGACTATCCGCGTCATTCTGGTTTTTTGCAAGTACGTCATGTGCTGGAGGATGAAACGGATTTTCAGTATTCCACAACCGAAATTTCTTTGGGATATCGATTTCGATTTATCAATAAAAAAGCGTTTAACATCTATGCAGACGTTAAGACGGTGACTGTAAATTTCTCGAACTTTGAGGTGGATGACACGCTTGACAACGCTCCAATTTTTGCAAAAGAGTCCAGTACGGCCTTTGATGTGCCCTTCATATTCGCGATCGGAGCCGATTTTAAAATCGCAGACAACGGGTATCTAACACTTGGTTTTAACCAATTATTTGCAGTTTTTCTAGAGAACCAGGGGAACTTCCCAACAGATGTGACGTTGGGCTATCGGATGAAATTATAATTCAGTTGATATTCACAACAATTGGAAGATTGAATTCTGTCGCCACTTGCTGACTCCTTTTAATGGCGGGATAAATTTTTGGAAGTGAATCAAAACTATGCCGCAACAAACTATCCAATTGCGGAATCTGCAGTTTAGTAATCTCGCTGCTCTCAATGCTTTTTAAGGTGAACGTTCCTTGATTATCAATATGAATTTTTAAGGATATGGTGTCAGAAACATCTTCTCTAACGATGATACTCTGTTTGGAAAGATAATCATTCAAATGCTGTCTCAAAACATCCTCGAAACACTGTTTTTTTGTATTTGAAGAATCGCAACTTGTAAACGTAGGATACTCATCTACATCATTCCAATCGATAGATTTCAGCTCCTCATCAAGATAATCTTTAGTGTCGATTTTTTTCTTGTCGAACGTATCGCAAGAACTTAACATTGCAAGGAGAACAATAAGGATCAATCGCTTCATCTAAACTGATAATGATGGCGAAAAGTACAATTTTTTTTGCTAATAAATGTAGCTTTGACAGGCGAAGACATTCAGAAGAATTTAAAGAAATCAATACTCACCTTTCAGGAATTTCTCTTCTTTCAATTCTTTAAGCCTTTTATCAATCCAAAAATCATAACGGCTCTCTGGATACTTTTTAAGGAATTGTTTATACAACTCAAGCCTAGTATCCATATTGTCATAATATCTGTCCTTGGCACTCAACATGTAGAATTCTGTCAAATAATTATTCGGATCTTCCTTTAAAGAAACAGTAAGTACGTCTATTGCTTCTTTATGTTTTGACTGCCGATTGTAGACATAACCGAGTCTCTGGTACTGATCTCCAAGCGGGATATCCTGCAATTGCAGTGCTAGAACCATATACGTTTCTGCTTCTTTAAATTGTTCTAAATTTTTATAAATCTCGCCTTGCGTAAACAGGTTCTCAATATTTTTAGGTTCATATTCGAGTGCTAGCAACCCCTGTTCAGCGGCTGGTTTATAATTGAAATGTTGTAAGTAACAATCGCGTAGACGCTCATGGATAAATTGTGAGGACTCACCAAGTGCAATCAAACGCTCAAACCACACTGATGCCTCACGGTAGTCCTGCATCCAATAATAATTCTGCGCTTTTAGACTGATGAGCTCCACATTAGTTTCATAGGACCTCAACCCAATATTTAAGATCTTTAAAGATTGATCATGTTTTCTATCTATCAAGAGTTGTTTGGCTATCTTATAAATGGCCTTTTGATGGGTACTATCCAACTCAAAAGCAGCACGGTAATAATTTACAGCGGTAGAATCCTTT
>JBBSOJ010000288.1:0-4042 GCA_038259855.1 Flavobacteriales bacterium | reverse complement strand
GCGCAAGAAAAAGAAGTCGTCGGTATTTACATTTCCGGTCATCCATTAGATGATTTCAGAGTGGAAATGAACACGTTCTGCAACGCGACATTAGCACATTTAAGAGACTTGGAAGCCTTTGTGAATCGAGAGTTGTCCTTTGGTGGTGTCGTCACTGATATTCAACATCGCGTCAGCAAACAAGGCAAAGGTTGGGCTACGTTTATGGTGGAAGACTATACAGACAGTTTTGAATTCCGAATTTTTGGAGAAGAGTATTTGAAGTTCAGACATTTCTTTGTAAAGAACTCGTTTGTATATGTAAAAATCAGAATTACAGAAGGTTGGACAAATCGTGAAACAGGAAAGAAAAGCGACCCTCGAATTCAATTTAGCAGTTTTCAGTTGTTGCATGATGTGATGGAAACTTATGCGAAAAAATTATCCATTCAATTGGACATCAAAGATATTGAAGAACAAAAAATTAAGAATTTGATGGATTTGTTCGTGTTGCACGAAGGCAAGCAGGCGCTCAATTTTATGGTGTATGACAATGAAGAAAAATTAAAACTCAATATGTCAAGCCGAAAACAAAAGGTGAGAATTTCGCAAGAATTACTCGATGAATTGAAGAGTCATGATGTGTTTTATAAGTTGAATTGATGGTGTGATTTCCCATGAAGTCAAAATTTGATGGGAGTGCGCAAGGGATGGTAGCGGCATCCTTTTTCTTGCTATTTTTTAGCAAGAAAAAGATATAGTGGACAGCCCGGTTCATGCGCCCAAAAAATCATCATAACCTCCACCAATCTAGTCATAACCAAATCAAATGTTAAGCGTGTAAGTTTTGCACTTTATTTTGACTAATTTTGTAGAATTAACTGAAGTAGAACTATTAAAGAATAAAACATATGGCATTAGAAATAACAGATGCAACATTTGAAGAAACGGTATTAAAAAGTGATAAACCAGTAATGGTTGATTTTTGGGCTGCCTGGTGCGGACCTTGTAGAATGGTAGGTCCAATTATTGACCAAATTGGCCAAGATTACGAAGGAAGGGCCATCGTTGGAAAAGTGGACGTTGACGCCAATCAGGAATTTGCTGCTAAATATGGCGTACGTAACATTCCGACAGTACTGATTTTTCAAAATGGTGAAGTTGTTGGAAGACAAGTTGGTGTAGCACCTAAAAATGCTTATACGGACGCGATTGACGGACTTTTATAGATTATAAAATATAATTAAAGTATAAAAGGTTTGCTGTAATGGTAAACCTTTTTTTAATTTAGATAAAAATTAAAACTAATGAGTGAAAAATCAAAAATACAAGATGCTATTGATAGCAAATTGATAAGTGAACGTAAGGTGTTTCTTTGGGGACAAGTCGATGATAAATCTGCAAAGCATGTGATAGATCGATTGATGTATTTGGATGCTTTGGAAACCAAAGACATCCATCTGTATATTAACAGTCCAGGGGGTTATGTAACCTCCGGTTTTGCTGTGTACGATTGCATGAAATCTCTGAAGAGTGAGGTGTCTACAATTTGTACCGGGTTTGCAGCGTCCATGGGATCGATATTATTATCAGCTGGTGAAAAAGGAAAACGTTTCATACAACCACACGCTCGTGTCATGATACACCAACCAAGTGGCGGTGCACGTGGACCTGCTAGTGATATTGAAATTACGGCACAGGAAATACTGAAAACAAAAGAATTGAGCGCACGACTGTTGGCAGAAAACTGTGGTCAGAAATTGGAGAAAGTGATGAAAGACTTCAATCGTGACCATTGGATGGGAGCAGATGAGTCTGTGGAATATGGGATTGTGGATAAAATAATCAAATAAAGAATCAAGACTTTTAGAGCCAAGAGCCAAGACAAAATAGTAATTGCTAAAATCAGTCTTGATTCTTGGTTCTACAAGCGAAGCGGTCTAACAGTCTAAACTCATAGCGGTCTAACATCGTAAGAATGGATTTACAGCAAGAACTCAATAAAACCGGAGGTTTCAAAAATCTCGAACTTCTCGCCAAACAGGTGGTGGAGGGTTTTATTGCGGGAATGCATAAAAGTCCTTTTCATGGATTTTCGGCGGAATTTGCCGAACACAAAATATACAACCAGGGCGAAAGTACGAAGCATATTGATTGGAAGTTGTACGCAAAAACCGATAAGCTGTTTACCAAAAGGTATGATGAGGAAACGAATCTGCGATGCCATCTTATTATAGATAACAGTAGTTCTATGCACTTTCCGCATATGAAAGAGTTTTCTATAGGTAAGCTCAACAAGATTGCATTTTCAGCATTAGCGTCGGCAAGTTTGATGCATATCTTGAAAAAACAGCGTGATGCCGTTGGAATGAGCGTCTACAGTGATGCCTATGATTATTACTCACCTGAAAAGGGAAGTGAGCGCCATCATCAGATGTTGCTGGGTCAATTGAGTAATTTAGTGACTTCGAAGCCTATCAATAGGCAAACGGAAACCTATACTTATCTTCATCAAATTGCAGAAAACATCCATCGTCGATCGTTGATTTTCTTTTTTACGGATATGTTTCAGACTTCTGCAGATGAAACTAAATTATTTGAAGCACTTCGCCATTTAAAGCATAAGAAGCATGAAGTAGTTTTGTTTCATGTCTTTGACAAGGAGAAAGAATTAAAACTTGACTTTGATAACACGCCAAAACGCTTCGTTGATGTTGAAACAGGTGAGTTCATCAATTTGTACCCTGATGCCATAAAAGATACGTATGAGCATAATGTTCAATCTTATTTTGATGAATTGCGACTTAAATGCGGACAGTATCAAATAAAATATGTTGAGGCGGATATCAACAAGAGTTTTGATAAAATATTGACTGCCTACATGGTAGAGCGCGGGAAATTTAAGTAGTGAATTATTTTTTAAAAAATTGATTAAAATGTTTGCGATATTAAAATAGCAGTGTATATTTGCACTCGCATTTATGCACGGTCTGGTAGTTCAGTTGGTTAGAATGCCGCCCTGTCACGGCGGAGGTCGCGGGTTCGAGTCCCGTCCAGACCGCAGAAACAAAAAGCCGCTACAAAGCGGCTTTTCTGTTTAAAAATGTTGTGTTGTTTCGAAGTCAAATTCGAGACGTAGTGTAAGCGCCAAATTGTAGTTTGGCAATTACCAATGAGAAGCTTTCCTTTTTTCTTTGCAGAAGATTGGGATGCTTTTTTGTTTTGAGGATGTTCTAAAAAATTTGCAAATATGATTTTGCATGAAAATATGATTATTTTACATTAAATTTGAGAATGCTTACCGAACAACAGAAAAATATTATAATTGAGACTATGAGTCCATTTAATCCCACCAAAATCGGAATATTTGGGTCTGTGGCACGAAATGAAAATAAAAGCGAAAGCGATATAGATATACTATATCAGTTCAAGGATACCATCGGTCTTTTTAAGCTCATTCGTTTACAGCAGGAATTACAGCAGAAACTCGACAGGAAAGTCGATTTGGTTTCAGAAAAATATATTCATCCAAAGCTAAAATATCACATCCTTAATGACTTAAAAATTATTTATGGAACTTGATAAAGACATTTTTAGGTTAGGTCACATGGTAGCATCTATTCTAAAAATAGAGAAGTTGGTCGACATTCTTAAGACTATTGATAATTTTGAGAAAAAGTGGATAGAACAAGATGCTTTGGTTAGGAATTTTGAAATTTTGGGAGAAGCCTCGACCCATGTTTCGGATGATTTAAAAAATAAATACCCAGAAATCGCTTGGAATGAAATGAAAGGTATGCGAAATTTCATGAGCCATGAATATTTTGGACTTCAATTAGATACAATTTGGGAAACTGCCGTAAATGACATCCCTGTTTTGAAAGAGCAAATTCAGAAAATAATAAATGATTTAAACGAAATATGATTTCGCTTATTTCCCATTGAAATAGCAGTTATTTATCTGTAGATTTACCACAATTTTAATAAACGGCTCCATAGTTCAAGGGATAGAACAAGAGTTTCCTAAACTCTAGATCCAGGTTCGAGTCCTGGTGGAGCTACT
>JBBSOJ010000287.1:0-4050 GCA_038259855.1 Flavobacteriales bacterium | reverse complement strand
TCAGATCCATACCTGTCACAGAAAACAAGAGATTATTGAAGGTTGCAACACCGCTTACCGCCGTTGTCGTAGTGGTTGCCGATGCGGCGAATGTCCCAGTTGTTGTTATTGACACTATCCCGATATAATCAGCATCAAAATTGTCGTTCACATCCGTAGCCAATAAAGTTGGTGCAGGTGTCATGATCGTATTGATGGGTTGGTCTGAAGGTTGCTGATCAAAATTCAATTTAGTGGCAGTAACCTCAATTCTATTATCATCACCCGCGATGGAAGTTGCTGCGCCTCCTGCGTTTGGAGTGGCAAAAAAGGATCCCGTGTTCTGCACGGTTGCCGAACTGACCGTTAATTGAAGTTGATCATTATCAGTTACCGTAGTTTTGAAGCTAGCGTAAACACTAAAAGTTTTTGAACTGTTGTCTGCTGCTACAATTCCCAAGCCACCATTGATGGCATTAAAGGTAGTGTTCGGTGTCACCGAGGTCACTTCTGAAACGTTTACGCCATTGTCAAACAGCGCAATGGCGGAGAGATATTCTGAATTTACGACATTAAGCCCTAAGTCTGTTAACGTTGTCGATAAAGCATCAGCATCCGTCAAGGCATTCCCACCATCTTGAATCGTGAATTCTCCAATTTTTACGGCATTGGTGGTCGTTAAGCCCGAAGTAATTCCTGAATAAAGCGCATAGTCGAAATTGTCGATGGGGTCGAACGTCGTGATGATATTTGAAGTTTTGCTAACAGGAACAACAGAACCAAATAATCTGGCGCCTGCTCTGTTAATTCCTAATCCATTCCAATCAGAGGTGGCAAATACTCTATATAATGAATTAGTGATGTCAGTTGTACTGCCATCCCAAGCATATAATCTGAAAGTTACTGTTCCTTCAAGACCGGAGTCGGCAATTATCGGATATGTATAATTTGTACCTTGTGAAGTGGCTATACTAGAAGAGCCGTCCGGATTACTACTATTATTACTTATTGGTATACCAGCAGTGGCAAAGTTGTTTGTACTATAATAAATTCTAAAGCGTCTGATGCCACTATCGGGATTTGTTCGTCTCGCCAACCGAATGTCAAGTCTTGAAAGCACAATTTTATGCCCTGTATTTGCAGAAATAGACCATTGTATATAGTCGTTTTCGGCAATAGCTTCAACATTGGTCGCCGCGTTGTTGGCTTCTGCCGCAAATTCCAGCCCTGTTTGCCAATTAACACCTGCACCTCTTGTAAACCCAATACTTGAGACATTGGCAACAACACCAGTAGGTGTTGGGCCTTGTGTGTTTGTATAGTTATTATTAGCGATAACAGTCAGAACTGTCTGTCCATAGGTGGTTATTGCACATAGCAATGTGATAAATAAAAAGTAAAGCTGCTTCATTGGATTCTTTTGGTTAGTTGAGATTTATACGCACTTGTTCGATCTTATGACCAATCGCCAACATAAATTGATACGTTGATTTTACTCTAACTTTTAAAATGATGGGTAAATTAGATCAAATAGGGTTCACGCTCTTAATTATGACGGTTTTATACCGATATTAACGCCTAAATGCAAAGACCTGTGTCTTTTTGGATGTTATGGTCAAAAAATAGTGCAGAGATAGATGGATCATACCTATTAATATGGTGTATTTTAAGGGAGTGCTCTTTCGATTGCCGCTACGTTATTTAGTGCCATTTAAAAATTTGAGGATGGGTTGAAAATGAAGTTGAAAATGAAAATGAAATTGAAAATGGGTCTGATTTTGAATTCTTATTTTGGATTGGGATTTTATCCCTTTCTAATTATTTTGGTGCTTTTAGGCGTTCGAATTGTCATTGGACGACGAGTGTTCTTATAGTTTCCATACAGTCTTCATACACTATCCATCACTTATCCATAAAGTATCTATGGTTTATATGCGCTATACCCGAAAATTAGATACGGCTTAAAATACCGTTTGTCCTATCCTTTATAGTTGATGGGAACTGCGGAACATTTAACAACTTCCTAAAGTCATTCAAATCACATATTTTGAATTTGTACCCTAACGTTGTATCCAAATCCGCATCGCCATTGCTTGGTATGACCGTTTACTATCCATATGGTATGCATGGACTATGCATGGACTATCTAGGGAGTATCTAGGGAGTATCTATGACCAACGTCCCGTCCTGAACTAGCTAGATCGATTATTAAATAAATGCTACTAGAGTTCACCCATATGACGGTTCGTATTAAAATAGCTGTAGCCTTGTCTTTTTTTTGGTTACGGTAGCTATATTCGGTATTTATTACGTTTTTCGAATCGACCATTAATTTTCTTAAGGCAAGGTGTTGAGCATGTTACCATCATTCATGAATTTTAATGTTCCAAACTCGGCAGAGGTTTAAGTGTTAGTC
Organism: Flavobacteriales bacterium; assembly: GCA_038259855.1. Classification (GTDB taxonomy): domain Bacteria; phylum Bacteroidota; class Bacteroidia; order Flavobacteriales; family Flavobacteriaceae; genus JBPOFM01. The sequence goes on along the minus strand of JBBSOJ010000287.1, from coordinate 1,655 downwards.
TGTTTTCAACAGGTTTTTTCTGTTTTTTTTCCTTACTACAGAGGAATGCCATAAATTTGACCAAAAAACCAATCACATGCCCTGGTACGTCCTTTTTACCAAACCGAAATCCGAAAAAAAGGTTGCTCAAAAACTGGAAGAGCGCGGTATGGAGGTATGTTGTCCTGTTTCGGTAGAAGTGCGGCAATGGAGCGATCGAAAGAAAAAAGTGGAGGTGCCCTTACTGCCTTCGATGGTGCTAGTCAAGCTCGAGGATCACGAACGGCATTTGGTATTTGAAACGTATGGAGCCGTGCGGTACCTGTTTTGGTTGGGTGAACCAGCCACAGTTTCTGAAGCTGAAATTGAGGCTCTGATGGATATTAAAAGGAATCATTCACAAATATTGGAAGTGGAGAATCTCACTGTCGGATCTGATATTGAGGTCAAAGGCTTGGGCATGACGCTTGAAAAAGGAACCGTCAAGTATATTTCTGGGAATCAATGCTGGGTGGTCTTACATAGTTTGGGATACGTCATCAAATTGCAAATTTGAGTCTATTTATGGCTTAACTTGTGTTTCGTATTTTGATGTTTGCTTACATCCTATTTTAAAGTTCGTAACAAAATGTTTACGTTGCATTTAAAAGATAGAAATGCATACAGTATATTTGCAGACTCGTAATTTAAGACTCAATTATTTTCTCTTTTACAGTTAACAATAACTTTTAGTATATGATAAACATTTAGTATATGATACCAGTAACTAAACCATTTTTACCACCAAAAAACGAATATGACGACTTGATTGACCAAGTATGGAAGCGTAATTGGCTCACCAACAACGGGCCTTTGGTCAATGAATTGGAAATTAAACTAAAAGAGTATCTAAAGCTCAATCACTTATTGTTTACTGGCAATGGAACGATTGCACTTCAGATGGCCATTAAAGCTTTAGGACTTAAAGGTGAAATTATCACAACGCCATTTTCGTATGTCGCAACGACAAGTTCTATTGTCTGGGAAAACTGTACTCCGATATTTGCAGATATCGAGACGAAACAATTCACCATAGATGCGTCAAAAATAGAAGCATTGATCACCGATAAAACTTCAGCTATTTTGGCGACCCACGTTTTTGGTCTTCCTTGTCATGTGGATGCCATCGAGACGATTGCAAAAAAACATCACATATCAGTCATTTATGATGGCGCACATGCATTTGGTACATTATATAAGGACAAATCAGTGTTGGCCTACGGCGATATATGTACTATAAGCACGCATGCTACGAAGTTGTTCCATACCATTGAAGGTGGAGCGGTCATAGCGCAGTCTCCTGATGTTCTTAAAAAACTGTCTTATTTGCGAAATTTTGGTCATGATGGTCTTGATCGCTATAATGGTGTAGGTGTCAATGGCAAGAATTCAGAGTTTCATGCAGCGATGGGATTGGCAAATTTACCGTATATAGAAACTATCATAAATCAGAGAAAAGAAGCTTCAGAACGCTATGATCATTGGTTAAAAGCTCAAAATATATTTAGACCTGAAATCCCAAAAAGCACAGTTTACAATTATTCCTATTATCCAATCGTATTTGAAACTGCTGAGGTAACAACCACAGTTTTCAACGCCCTTGCGAAAGAGGACATTTTTGCCAGACGGTATTTTTA
>JBBSOJ010000286.1:0-4055 GCA_038259855.1 Flavobacteriales bacterium | reverse complement strand
TTTAGCAACGTCTTCTTGCAAGGATGATCCTAAAAATATTGAGCCCCTCGTTATCAATTTTAAAAAGGAAGGAGAGCTTTCCATAAAAAAGAGTGAAAATGATTCTTTGATTGCCTCGCTTGATATTGAAATTGCTGATAATGACTATGAAACCCAAACGGGCATGATGTATCGTGACTCACTTAAACGTGGGCAAGGCATGTTATTTATTTTTGAAAAGGCGGATTACCATTCATTCTACATGAAAAACACACGCATCCCATTAGACATTATTTATTTTGATGCTGATAAAAAAATCACAGGTATTCGTAAAAATGCTCAACCTTATGATGAAACCTCGCTGCCTTCCGATGGTCCAGCACAATTTGTTCTTGAAGTAAATGCCGGTCTGTCCGATATCTGGAAATTGGAAGCTGGCGATAGAATTGAATTTACCAAAGAATAAATACATCGATCATTCGACACTAAATAGCTTGGATGCATGTCTAACCATGTCTATTAAAAGCCGTCAAGCCAATTAAACTTCTAATCAAATTTCCTCCAACCATTTTCTGATTACCATGGATATCCATATGGACTACGTTATAAGAGAAGTTCTTATTAAACAAAGAATTTCAACTCGTATAAAATAAAAAAGACTGCCATTTTTGGCAGTCTTTTTTATAGTTAAACTTTACGTTTATTCATTGACTTGTTCAGGAGCTTCTCCTTTATCTGTCAACGTATCGTACATGATTGGAGTTGCAATAAAGATCGATGAGTATGTACCGACAACAATACCTATGATCAATGAAAACAACAAACCTCTCAACGATTCTGCACCAAAGGCGAACATCGCAATCAATACGATTAAGGTAGTAAATGAGGTATTCAATGTTCTGCTCAATGTACTATTGATGGCAGAATTGATATTGACACCTCCTCTAAATCCGCGTTCGTTGGTAACCTCTCGAATCCTATCAAACACAACCACGGTATCATTCAGCGAATAACCGATAACTGTCAGGATGGCAGCGATGAACGCTTGATCAATTTCCATACTAAATGGCATGAATTTGTGCAACAATGAGTAGATTCCTAAAACAATAATGACATCGTGGAATACAGCCGCGACTGCACCCAATGAAAATTGCCATTTCTTAAATCGAATCAAGATATACAGGAACACGACCACTAACGACCCAAGTACGGCCCAGAAGGATTCTTTTTTAATATCATCAGCAATGGTTGGACTCACCTTACTAGATGACATTTTTCCAATTTTTGCATCTCCTGAACCAATTTTGAAATTATCATAAGTCATTCCGTTAGGTAAATATTTTCTCAACGACTCAAACAACATCACCTGAATTTCTTCATCAACCTCAGCAGAGTTTTCATCAAATCGATATTTGGTTGAGATTTTTAATTGATCTGCACTACCAATCGTTTTAACTTCCGCACTATTGAAGGTGGCATTCAAATCTTTTGATACTTCTTCAGGACTCACATCTTGTGCAAATCGAATCTGATAGGTTCTTCCTCCGACAAAATCGATTCCTTGATCCAACTTGAGTGTAAATAAAGAAACGATACTCAAAAGCAACAAAATAGCAGAAACGACATAAGAAATCTTTTTCTTTCTGATGAAATCTATATTGACATTCTTAAATAATCCTTTGGTTATCGATGTTGAAAAGGTCAAGAATTTACCTTTGTTCACATACCAATCAATCAATAATCTAGTGATGAAAATAGCTGTGAATAAAGAGGTAATAATACCAATAATCAAGGTTGTTGCAAATCCTTTAATAGGTCCTGTTCCAAACACAAATAAGATAATCGCTGTTAAACCAGTTGTAATATTGGCATCTAAAATAGAAGACAATGCGTTCGCAAAACCATCTTTTACAGCTTCCTTCTGACTTTTGCCTTTTTCTATTTCTTCACGAATACGTTCAAATATCAGTACGTTGGCATCCACCGACATACCAATGGTCAGTACGATCCCCGCAAGACCTGGAAGCGTCAATACTGCTCCTAAACCAGAAAGAACACCAAATATCAAAACAATATTGAAAAGCAAAGCAATGTCTGCAAACAAACCGCCTTTACCATAGTACATGATCATCCATAGTAAAACAATCATCAATGCAATGACAAATGAGATACTACCGCTATCAATAGCTTCCTGACCTAAAGATGGTCCAACTTCTTCTGCTTGAACGATGTCTGCCGATGCTGGTAACTTACCTGCTCTCAACACATTCGCTAAATCGATTGCTTCATTAATTGTAAAGGATCCTGATATTTCAGAATTTCCACCAGAGATCGCTCCGGTTGTAACGCCTGGCGCAGAGTAGACGATATCATCCAACACTACAGCAATCTGACTTTGTTGCGCATATGCTCTTCCAGTCATGGATTCCCATATCTTGGCACCTTTACTGTTCATTTGCATGCTTACCGAAGGCTTGCCAACTTGGTTATAAGACTGGGTTGCATTATCAATAACTGCACCACTTAACTCTGGCGTATTGTCTCTATTACCAATCAAGGCATATAAATCCACAAACTCACTATCTTTTTGTTGGATGCCCCATGCAAATCGTGTGTAGCGCTTTTCGGCTGGCAATAAACGTCTTACTTCTGGCTTATTCAAATAAGACATAACCATGTCCATGTCTTTTGCTTCAAAGGTCGCAACGACCGGTCCATTTGGGCCACCTCTCAATAAGTTCCCTATCGGGCTTACTGCAACGTCCGTAGAATCTGTTCCTACTTCACCCGTAAGTTCCTTGATTTTATCGTTTGCCTCTTCTGTAGAGTCTTTAACAACCTCATTAGTTGGCTTTGCGTCTACTAACAATTTCAATTCTTCATTAGCCTGACCTAAAAATTGACTAAATTCTTCACCTCTATACACATCCCAAAATTCTAATTGGGCAGTACTCTGAAGTAATTTTCTAATACGCTCAACATCTTTCGCTCCCGGAAGCTCTACCAGTATCCGTCCCGAATTGCCAAGACGTTGTATATTCGGAGATGTTACTCCAAATTTATCAATACGCTTACGAAGTACTTCAAATGCCGATACGATAGACTCATCGATTTTCTGCACAATGACAGGCTTCACCTGATCATCTGACATATCGAAAGTGATTTCTTCGCTTAAGGTTCTATTTGCAAAAATCTCTGGAGACGCTAATTTTTTATCACCCTTAATTTTATCGAACGCAATGAAGAAATCTTCAACGTATGTATTCTGACTATCTTTTTGTAATTCAGACGCATCGTCCAAGGCCTTATTAAAAGCAGGATCTTTACTGTTATTTGCAAGACCTTTCAAGATATCCTTAACGGATATTTCTAGGATGACATTGATACCTCCTTTAAGGTCAAGACCGAGATTCATGGCCTTATCTTTTACTTCGTCATACGTAAATTTGGCGATACCTATATTAAACACTTCCTGATTGGAAAGTGAGTCTAGATAATTAAACTCGGCAGCGTTACGTTCTGCTGGGCTGTTTGGAAACTTTTGTGCTGCGAATTCTTCAGCATTTGCTTCAATTTGGTTGGCTCTGAATGTAAATGATAATTGGTATAAACTTACCAATCCAAATAACACTGCAAAGATTTTTACTAATCCTCTGTTTTGCATTATTCTAATGTTTTTTTAATCAAATATAATCCTGGGTTCCATATTTTGGAACAGGCGGGCAAATATAGAATTTCCCCTATAATTTGACAATTAATTATTACTTATAAAATTCTTTTTAAAATGAGACGTTTTAGATGGTTGAACGCCTAATGCATAGTTTAGAACAACTATGTGTTTCTTAACAATTGGGTCCAGCTCGAACCTCGGGAGTTGCATGCGTCGGTGTTTCTATTAAAATAGCAATCGAATGATAAACCTTAAAAGCCTCTTTGAACAATCTACATTCTGTAAAAGCATCTATTGTATCAAAAGGAATAATGACATTCGGATTCAAAAAACGATCGAAATCTTGTTTTACCAAATAAACTGCTTTTCCCGCAGATCCGCTATTATCCGTGCTTTTATGGAGTTC
>JBBSOJ010000285.1:0-4100 GCA_038259855.1 Flavobacteriales bacterium | reverse complement strand
AGCATTTTTTGTGCGTTTGTAGCGTAATTGGCATTGATGTAAGGTTGTACTTCGTCTTCCAAAAAGCTGATAAATTTTCGTGATCCTCCAGTAGTTGGAAAGTCTTTCTTTAATTTTTTATCGATTGTAGGGAAGGTGAAATCGCGTTTACGATCAATATTTGCAATGCCAACCACGATGGATTTTGGCATGTTCATTTGCAGATTGAAAAACTGCACCAAGCCTACAATGTGGATAAAATCTTCATTCATACTGCCGTCCAAAACGTAGATCACCGGATATTTTAAAGTGTCAGACACTTTATAGCCTTCAGGGAGATAGATATTGAGCGTTCTTGATTCTGACAGAATTTTAGAATCGAGGGTCACTACTTCTCCAATAGTCAATGGGGTTTTTGAACTTTCCTTTAAGGCGGTTTGCGCCTCCGCGGAAGAGAGAGTAAACGAGATCAAAAAAATAGTATAAAAAAAGTGTTTCATGTATCAGGTTTAAATTGGGTGTATTTATTTGTGGGAATGGTTTCAAATATAGTTTATACCTGAGGTTTAATGAATTTTTTTAGACACAGATTACACAGATTACACAGATTACACAGATTACACGGATTACACAGATTACAAAGATTTCAAAAAGAAAGCTAATTCTTCAATAGTTGACAAATCAAGTCTATAATCTAATGTCTATCAGCGCAGCGGTCTCAAATCTATTTGACACGGATTTCAAAACAAAAGCTAGTTCATCTAATTTTGACAAATCCAGTCTATAATCTAATATCTAAAAGCGCAGCGATCTTAATTCTTTTTGACACAGATTACACAGATTACACGGATTACACGGATTACACGGATTACAAAGATTTCAAAAAGAAAGCTAGTTCTTCAATAGTTGACAAATCCAGTCTATAGTCTAATATCTATCAGCGAGGCGATCTTAATTCTTTTTGACACATTTCAAAACAAAAGCTAGTTCTTCAATAGTTGACAAATCCACTCTATAATCTAATATCTATCAGCGCAGCGGTCTTAATTCTTTTTGACACGGATTTCAAAACAAAAGCTAGTTCATCCAATTTTGACAAATCCAGTCTATAATCTAATATCTAAAAGCGCAGCGATCTAAATTCTATTTGACACAGATTGCACGGATTGCGCGGATTTCAAAACGAAAGCTGGTTCTTCAATAGTTCACTTCATACTAACAGCGCATCAGTCTTAATTCTATTTGACACAGATTACACTAACTCCAAAACAAAAGCGAAGTGTTCAACAAATGACAAATCCAGTCTATAATCTAATATCTATCAGCGCAGCGATCTAAATTCTATTTGACACAGATTGCACGTATTAGGCGGATTTCAAAAAGAAAGCCAAGTCATCAAAAGTTGACAAATCAAGTTTATATTCTAACATCTATCAGCGCAGCGATCTCAAATCTACTCTAATCTTCCTCCTCTTCAAACAAAACGACCGTCGCATCAAACTCAGCATCCTTAAATTCATCACGACTGATCCAATATTCTGAAGTGGTCATGATATAGGAATTGTCACCAGTGGCGTTTAATTGCCACACAATATCTTCCGCTTCATCAAAGGCTTCCTTTCCTGCCAATTGATCAGCAAACAAACGTTTGATCACGCTGTTGTTGGCCAAGGTATGGTCCAGAACTTTCAACACCACTTCTTTGGTCACGTCTTTATTTGGCGTAATCTCAAATTCAATGATGGTAGCCTTTGTGCTCGGAAACGTTCCGTTATAGGCTTTAAATAGCAGTTGGTTGATGTTGAAAAGGTCATGGTGTAGGCTGATGTCAGTATACTCTTCAGAAATCTTATCGAGTAACATGTCATGAGACATCTGGTCAATTTGTCCTTCATTTAAATACTCAGATAATTTATAATCTAATAAAATTGCAGCCGCCTCAGGGCCTTCAAAATCTGAGATGGCCATAAAGAGCAGGTCTTTGAGTTCTTCAGGTTTGGAATTTTTGGCGTCCGGAAATCCGAAACGATTCAAAAGTTCAATATAATCTGCAGACGTCCATGCATCTTTAAATTCTTCAACAGTTTTCACACTATTGATAATCATATGATAGTTCATAATTACTTCTTTTTTAATTCAAATAAATCAGTTCTTCTGTCTTTCAAGTTTCTGACACTTCCAAATTGGTTCAGTTCTCTTAAAAGGTCAATATCCACATCAGCAATCAGGATCATTTCAGCGTTCTGAGTTGCTTCGGCTTTGACACCGTTGGTAGGAAACGCAAAATCACAAGGTGTAAATACCATAGATTGCGCATATTGGATGTCCATATTTTGGACATTCGGTAAATTGCCCACACTACCTGCAATGGCTACATAGCATTCATTTTCAATAGCTCTTGCCTGTGCACAATGGCGCACACGGGAGAAGCCGTTTTGGGTATCGGTCAAAAAGGGGACAAAAAGGATGTCCATACCTTCATCAGCCAAAATACGGCTCAGTTCAGGAAATTCCACATCATAACAAATAAGGATACCTATTTTACCACAATCAGTATCAAAGGCTTTTAGCTTGTTACCGCCAACCATGCCCCATACCTTGGCTTCGTCAGGGGTGACGTGTAGTTTTTCAAAACGTTCTGTACTGCCATCACGCCTGCACAAATAGCCTACATTATAGAGCTGACCATCCACCACTTCAGGCATGCTGCCTGTAATAATATTGATGTTATATGAAATGGCTAATTTTGAAAATCGCAGTACCATTTCTGGCGTGTATTTTGCCAGTTCTCTAATGGCCTCTGGGGTTGACATATGGTTGTTTCCAGCCATCAACGGCGCGTTGAAAAACTCGGGAAATAAAGCAAAATCACTTCGATATCCAGAAACAGAATCAATGAAAAACTCAGCTTGCTGCATCATTTCGTCCATATCCTTATACAAGCGCATTTGCCATTGTACCAATCCCAAACGAACGACTTTTTTATTGGTTGTAGCCTTTTTTGACTTTTTCTCGTAGTAGATATTACTCCATTCCAATAAGACCGCATAATCCTGCGACGACGCATCGCCTTCAAGATAATTCTTCAGAATTCGGGTGGGATGAAAATCATTGGAGATTTGAAAATTGAGCACCGGATCATGGATTTCCTTGCGCCTTACTTTAGCGATGTATTCTTTAGGAGACAAGGTGTCTGAAAACTTGTGATAATTTGGAATTCGGCCACCAAAGGCCAAACCTCTTAGGTTTAAGCGTTCGCACAATTCTTTTCGATAATCATAAAGTCGGCGTCCTAAACGCAAACCCCTAAATTCAGGTTTGATAAACACGTCAATGCCATAAATCACATCGCCTAGGTTGGTATGCGTGCTAAACGTATAATTTCCAGTAATATCTTTATAGGTGTGGTTGTCCTCAAATTTTTCATAATCAACTATGATGCTTAAGGCACAACCTGCAATTTGATTGTTGACTTTAATCACCACCTGACCTTCAGGAAATTCTTCGGTCAGCTTTTTAATTTGATGTTCTTGCCAAAAGGCATCAGGCATGGTGGTGTATGATTCAATCATGGCCTGTTTTAATTCCTGATAATCATCAAGGTTTAAATATTTTAATTCTATATTTTCAATCTCATTCATAGTGTAATTCAATGATGTTTGTTTGATGCTGCGAAGATAGTGATATCTAAACTGCTCTTATTATTTTATTTATCTGAGGGCTTTTATGCCTTCATAAACGACGATTCCTACAGCGTTGCCAAGGTTTAAACTCCGTACATGTTCACTAAATAAAGGAATTTTATAAAGTTGGTCTTTATGAGTCTCTAAAATTTCTTTGGACAACCCAACTGATTCCTTTCCAAAAATCAAAAACAAATTGTCTTTAAAAGGAATGTCCCAATAGTCATTAGTGCCATGACTTGATAAGAATGCCATGTTTTTATCGTGGTGTTGTTCAAAAAATGTTGCGACATTTTCGTAAGTAGTGATGTTGACGTGTGGCCAATAATCCAATCCGGCGCGTTTAAGGCGAGAATCGGTAATTTCAAACCCGAAAGGTTTCACCAAGTGCAAATGTGCGCCAGAGGCTAAGGCCAATCTGCCAATATTTCCTGTGTT
>JBBSOJ010000284.1:0-4113 GCA_038259855.1 Flavobacteriales bacterium | reverse complement strand
TAAAGATCGACTCTCGCCAAAAAACTGAAAATCAAATGAATGTTACTCACGTTCATTAATGAAGGTACCGTCTTCGGCAATGACTGCTTTTATGTCTGCTTCAAACCATTTCTCAAGTTCAACCTCGTACGTTTTCTTTCCATTTTCTTCCGTTATCTCGACTTCATCAATCTTATATTTCGGATATTTGGACTGTACAGTTTTTTTAACTGCGGCAGGCAACTCATTTTCTGTAATTTCCATTTCAGTTTTTACGATTGCACCGCTTTTTGAATACCAGATTTCAGTTTCCATGTTGTCCTGATCAAATTCCACTTTATAGTTTTCGCCTTCGAGATCCCACTCTACCTCCGTAGCATTGGGATACGCTTTTTGGAAATTGGTGCTTAAATTTGCTGGTATCTGATTTTTGACAGCATCTTGAGCACTTAAGGTTGCAGCTGTAAACAATGCCAGTGCGGTTAATTTTAAATTTTTCATAAATATTGCTTTTAAATTTGATGTAAAGGAAAGGCTGCATTCTGTAATAAATTGGGAATATCAATGTTAGCATACAGTCATTTATCTTAAGACTTATTTTCTTGAATTCTAAAAACCGATGTTAATTCCCAATTCTTTTTAGAATTACTGTATATTATTATCGAAAATTTAAAGAGACATGAAAATACTCATCATTGAGGACGAACCGCAAATGCTGGATACTATGCGCCAGAGTTTGGAGCGAGAGCACTATACCGTAGAGGCAGTTTCGGACTTTAAATCGGCCAGTGATAAAATAGGTACGTATACCTACGATTGCATTTTGCTGGATATTGGCCTACCTGATGGGAACGGTTTGGAACTTCTCAAACAACTCAAGGAGCAGGGCCACGAGGATGGCGTGATCATTGTTTCGGCAAAAGATTCATTGGATGATCGTTTAACAGGATTGGATTTGGGTGCGGATGATTATTTGCCCAAACCCTTTCATATGGCGGAGCTGCACGCAAGAGTTAAGGCGGTGTTGCGACGTCGCAACTTTGATGGTAATACAACCATTGAGATCGGTAATTTAATTATCAACCCAGAAAATAGAACGGTGAAGATGGAGGGATCAGAATTAGTCTTCAACAGGAAAGAATATGATATCTTGATGTACTTGGTTACAAATAAAAATCGTCTGGTAACCAAAACTGCACTTGCTGAACACGTTTGGGGCGATCATATTGATCAATCCGATAGTTTTGATTTTATTTATTCACAAATTAAAAACCTTCGCAAAAAACTAGAAAAGGCAACACTAAAAGTTGAGGCGGTTTATGGTGTAGGGTATAAACTGGAAATTGAATAATGCGCTTACTTAATTATACTACAAAATATTTGGCTTTTGTGCTCTTGATATTGCTTACGATTTGGGCGGTAATATTTTATTTTGCTATGCTTGATGAGATTTATGACAGCTTGGATGATGGTCTTGAGAATCAGAAATTATTGATGGTACAGCGCGCTGGCGATGACGCCTCCATATTGACACAAAACGATCCGGAATTCAAGAAACACATCTACAATTTCACATCTATTTCTAAAGCAAACTATCAAAATTTTGAGGAGAGTTATCGCGATACGCTGATGTATATGCGCAACGAAAAAGATTATGAGCCGGTGCGGATTTATGAATCTGCCGTGGCATTTGGGGACGACCATTACAAGTTGAAAATCATTACCTCCATGGTCGAAGTAGATGATTTGGTAGAGCATATGATTTTGTATTTAGCGGGTCTTTACACCCTATTAATAATCAGCATACTGCTATTGAACAACTTGTTATTACGCAGGATCTGGCGACCATTTTATCATCTCATTACCCAACTAAAGAATTTCCGCATTGAGAAAAACACAGCATTACTAATTCCAGAATCCAATATCGAAGAATTTAATTTACTCAACACCACGGTTGATAGGCTTATCAAAAAATCTACGGAAAGTTATATCAGCCAAAAGCATTTCATAGAAAATGCTTCACATGAACTGCAAACACCGCTTGCCATAAGCATCAATAAACTAGAATTATTCTTGGAAACCAACGATTTAAGTGATGCACAACTTAAAAACCTGTCTGCGGTTATGGATAATTTGAGCAAATTAACCAGACTGAATAAATCCTTATTACTGCTTTCGAAAATTGAAAACCATCAGTTTGAGGAAGAAGCTACAATAGATTTCAGAACACTGACGGAAAAGATCCTTGCAGATTTTGAAGATATGGCCGCGCATAAGAAGATGCGCTTCGTCACATCGTCTAACGGAACGTTAAAGCATACAATCAATAACGATTTAGCGGTGGTATTGTTGACCAATCTTATAAAAAATGCGCTGGTACACGGTAAGAAAAATGAGGATATTCAAATTAAAATAACCTCCGACAGATGGCAAATCAGAAATTTCGGAAGCATGGTTGAACTTGATAAAAAATCCGTGTTTTCACGTTTCAAAAAATCAACAGGTCGAGAAAATTCCACCGGATTGGGTCTTGCTATTGCCAAAGCCATTTCAGATAAATATAGCCTAACATTACACTACAGATTTGAAGGTGCACACATTTTTGAACTATTAGTACCGGTTTCAAAATAGCGTGGTTACCTTTTTGCCAATTCCAAATTGTTTACAGATTTGAAGATGATATTTGTATTATAAATCATACTCTAACTCTATGAAAAGTCTCAAAACAATAACGTTCGGAATCATTGCCATTGTGATCATGGTGGGCATTTTTGCCTTCACAATAAAGGATGATCGTACCATTGCAAGTGAAAGAAACTACACCATTCAACAAACCTGGGAGCTTCCAGAGATTTTAAATGAAGTCAGCGGTATCGCGTGGTTACAAAACGGCACCATCGCAAGCGTACAAGATGAGAATGGCATTATTTATATCTATGATTTAAAACAAAGCAAGATCATTGAAGAGATTGAGTTTGCCGGTGAAGGCGATTATGAGGGCATAACCATACACCAAAATGATGCTTACGTTTTGCGAAGTGATGGGACTATCTATGAGATTTCAAATTTTAGAACTAGCAACCGATCCATAGAATCGTTTGATACAGACTTTTCAGCAAAGAATAATATGGAATCCCTGACATTCAATTCCCAAACCAATAGCTTGATCATCGCACCAAAAGACAGAGATAAAACCGATGACTTTAAAGGGCTTTATGAAATCCCTCTCAAATCTAGAAGTATGAATGCGTCGCCAAGCATCAAGATCAATATGAATGACGAAGCTTTTAAAGGTTTTAAAGATAAAAAAATCTACAAAACATTCAGTCCATCAGACATTGCCATCCACCCTATTACAGGTGATTATTATGTGTTGGAAGGCAAAAATCCGAAATTAATAATACTGAAAGCCGATGGAACCGTTAAGACCGTCCATGAACTCGATGAAAAAAAATTCTCACAACCTGAAGGATTGACTTTTAGTCCTGATGGCACACTTTACATCTCAAACGAATATGGCGATGCTGCTGCCAATATATTAAAAGTAAAATTCAAATCGTAGTGGCAGAACAGAACGATCAAACTGCAAAAAGCAAATTGCCGTTGTACTTAAGCCTTCTTTTGGTTGGCAGTATTGTTGCGAGTTATATCATTTTTCCAGCAGTTGAACATTTTTTTGATACCGCTTGGGAAGTCTTGACGAGCGATAATGAGCAGCAGATTAAGAACTGGGTTTCAGGATTTGGGTGGTTCGGACCTATTGTGTTAATAATGACAATGATCCTACAAATGTTTTTAATAGTGATTCCCACTATAGCCTTGATGGTGGTTTCCATTTTAGCATATGGTCCGGTTTGGGGAAGTGCTATCATTCTCGCGGCGGTATTTGCCGCCTCTTCGGTCGGGTATATCATTGGTAAATACTTGGGCAAAACCTTTATCCTAAAATTATTGGGAACAAAGACTGAAGACACCATTGAAGAGTTTATAGATAGTTATGGTTTTTGGGCGATTATCGTTACGCGGCTCAATCCGTTTTTATCAAATGACGCCATAAGCTTTGTAGCAGGTATGTTACGAATGGGGTATTGGAAGTTTATAGGCGCTACTATGGTAGGTATATTACCGCTCACG
>JBBSOJ010000283.1:0-4118 GCA_038259855.1 Flavobacteriales bacterium | reverse complement strand
TCCGAGGTCCGAACCACCAATACCAATATTAACAATATCGGTAAATGGTTTACCAGTAAAACCTTTTAGCTTGCCTGATGTAATATCTTCCGTAAAGACCTGCATTTGCTTCTTGACTTCCAATACATCTGGCATGACATTCTCTCCGTCAATAAAAAATTCGGAATAGGTTGAGTTTCTTAAGGCGACGTGCGCCACCGCTCGCCCTTCCGTTTCATTGATAATAGCCCCAGAAAAGTATTTTGAAATAGCATCCTTAAGATGGACCTCATCGGCTAACTGCAATAATAAGTCGATGGTCTCGCTGGTTACTCTATTCTTTGAATAATCGAGGTAAAAATCATCCCACTGAATTGTCATATTCTTAACGCGATCCGTGTCGGCATCAAACATCGTGATCATGTGTTGTTGTCGGACAGTTTCAAAATGCGCTTTGAGTAATTTCCAAGCGTTTGTAGTGGTTGGGTTGGTTGATTTTAATGCCATTTATTCGTTTTGACTTATAAGTTTTTCGTTCAATGAAAACAGATCTTTTTTGCCTTTCTTAAAAGGGATCTGATCTAACTGCTTTTTCAGAGGTTGAATATAATTTTGGTAAGATTCTTTCAAATTATCAGGAATACTTTCAGCCGTTGGCAATTTTTCCTTAAACGGATCTACTTCGCGTCCATTTTTCCAAAAACGATAGCACACGTGCGGTCCACCAGTGTTTCCGGTCATTCCGACATATCCAATTACATCGCCTTGTTTTACATATTGCCCTTTTTTTACTGCTTGCTTACTCATGTGCAAGTATTGCGTGCTGTAAGTGTCATTATGTTTTATTTTCACATACTTTCCATTGCCACCCCGTTGGGTAGATTCTATCACAGTCCCGTTTGATGTGGCTAAAATGGGCGTCCCAATGCCCGCCGCAAAATCTGTACCTCGATGCGGTCGTAACGCGTAACCGTAATAAGCAATACGTCTGTTAAGATTATAGCGGGAAGAAATGCGACTAAATTGAACAGGTGCCTTTAAAAATGCCCGCTTTAAACTCTTCGATTTGTCATCGAAATAAGTTTTACCGTTTTGAAGACTATCCGTTTTAAATCCAAAAGCATAGAAATCTTCCCCTTTATGTTGAAAATAGGCGGCTTCTATACTTTCCAATCCTACAGAAATATCACCTTCAAGATAGCGTTCTTTATAAATGATTTTAAACTTATCGCCCTTTTGAACTTTGAAGAAGTTAATGGTCCAAGCATAAATGTCAGCCATATCGTTGATCAATTGATATGGAAGTTCCTGTGATTCCATCGTTTCGGAAAGAGAGCTCATAATCGTACCCGAAGCTTCTTTAGTCACAATTGTTACAGGCTTGCTTTCCTTATATGCAACCACAGAGTCGGTAAATTTGATCACCACATAATCGATGCTATTGGGCTGATAGATAAAACATTCAGGCGTTTGAAGCGAATCTTTAGAGCATAAGAGCGTGTAAGGCTTGCCAATTTGAAGCTTTCGGATGTCATAAGACTCTTTGGCGCCTTCTGCAATGGAATGCACTTCACTGATACCGATATTATTTCGTTGTAAAATGGCCCCAAAACTATCGCCCGATTTTATGGTATCTCTTTTTACCACATAATCATTCATATTAAACCCAAATTCCATGATGTCAGGTTCTACGAACGCTTGTAGCTCTTTAGGCTGTTCTATCGGTTCATCTTCCTTGCAGGAAAAAAAACTGACAGAGATTAAAAGTGCGATTATTAGTTTTTTATGCATGGTCACTAGGCTGTTAATTCTTAAATAGTTGTTCCCCATTGCTCAAGTTCTTCTTTCGTCCACAATTCAGGAAAGAAAATCCGTCGCTGGTATTTTGGATGCATGTATTTCTTCCATTCACTACCACCGGTAGCTTCTACTTTTTTAGATCCACTCTCTATATAATGCTTGGCGGCGTTGTAATGTGCCATGACCCAAGTAATGTTTACGGTATGGTCATAATGCCGCATTGCTTTGATGAGATCCTCATCTTTTTGGTCAGTAACAGGTAATTCTTTGAATCGTGTCCAAAGATTTTTAGTATTGTACTGTTCCATAAAACGGAGAAACTCGTCCTTATATCGATTTTCAAAATTAATCAAAAGTGTTGATTTTTCACCAGTTTCGTAATCTTTTCCTGCAGCTTGCCAATATAAATGCTCAAAGGCGTGTGAATACGGGGTGTTTCTGTCGATTTTTGAGCGGTATCGATAATCAATTAAGTTAATCAGTTCTGTGGATGCAAATTCTATTAATCGATACTGCGCGCTTTGGAACCCACTTGCAGGTGTTAAGGTGTTTCGAAACTTCATGTATTGCTCCACTTCCATACCTTCGCGCATTATGTTGAAAGACGTAGTCAGCATGTCAAAATAGCGACTGATGCGCATGATCTTCCCTTCAAAAAATACAGCATCGAGATTCTCTTTTTCTGCAACTTGGGCCATCTCCCAAAGAATCATCTTAAAAATAAGTTCATTGATTTGATGATAGGCGATAAATACCATCTCATCAGGCAATGTGGTACGTTGTATCTGAAGGTTCAGGAGCGCATCGGTTTGTATATAGTCCCAATAGGTAATAGGCTTACTGTAGAGTAAGCCTTGAAGATGGGTTTCGGTATCCTGGTTGATGGCTCTGAACTTTTGTTGAAGAGCCCTTAAAACAGGATCAAAATCGGGTTGATTGGACATACTATTTAATCAAATTCTACTTTAAACGAATGCTTAAGGCCTCTGAAAGCTTCAAGGTTGGCTTGAAGCGATCCTACGGCCAAATCAGCTTTAATTTTCAAAGGTATCTTATTTTCATCGGCGCTGACCCAAAGCGTTAAACTTTCTTCTTCTTTAAAGACGCGGCCCGCCATGACGTAAGGCCGAAATCTTAAAGTCTTTATTTTACCAAAATTGGTATCTATGGTTTCTCTTCCCAAAAATTTGAGTTTGAAATTATAGTTTTCCTCATCAAAAAACATATTCAACGATACAATATCGCCTTCTTTAATGGTGTTGGTATCATAATTATTTCTCAAATAATAAAAAGCGGAGACCATATCCTGGACATTGCTTTCGGTTGAGAAAGTGTTTTCGGTTTTATGTTTTTTGTTGATGACTAAAGCCTTCCGGTTTTTCTGATCAAATTCAATCTCAATATCTTTGGTATGTCCACCTTCGTCGATTTTTCGAATGGATTTATAAGGCAATCCCGTGGTCTTATCAAAATAACTTTCATAGCGGTCTTTCACCTTAAAAAACCATTTTATGGCTCCCGTGGTATAGCCTTTACCAACAATATGAAAAACAGGGGTTCCGCCATAAGTGGTTTCCTCGACGGACATGGTAGCTTCACCAGCTTTCAACCAGTTGCTATAACTCATTTCAAACTTAAACCATTCGCCAGACTGAAATGCCTGCCCTTTTTGACTAAAGACCGTTTGAGCACTTAAAATCACTACGCAAATAAGAAGTATCTTTTTCATAGAATATGTCATTGTAAATATCGCTTTTCAGCACTATATACGTTATTAGCGAGTAGATTTACAATTACTATTCCAAAAATATGAAAAAACTTATAAGATGCTCTATTTACTAGACAGCAGAGGTGTTAAATATATGTTTAAGTTTTTGACAATAAGCACAACCCAAGGCTACAGATAGCCGATAGGATTGACACAGTTTTCTTGGTTCGTGGTACGCAACCCCTTCACATTTAAATAAAAATTCATGAGTTAACTATAAAAGAATCGTTGTGGTTGCACTAAAACATCCAAAACTAAAGCATGATGTTATAAGGTTCCCCGTTTTTCCTGCTCTCTTTTCCCCCCGCTACCGCTCGTCTGCAACGAGTGCCCACAAAGATTGGAAACAAAGCTAATCTCCAATAAAAGAAAAACAGCAACTCCCGCCCATACGTTGGATGATTTCAAAAAATAGGGTTTGTCTGTCTTCCACCGGTTTTGTGAAAATCTGAAGCAGATAGCCTTCTTCATCGGCATCAATCATAATGCCCAATCCTTTTAAGGTTTCGATATCTTCACGCAATTCGTGGTTATGGTCGTGCAATCGTTTTGGAACTGCTCTGTAATATTC
>JBBSOJ010000282.1:0-4139 GCA_038259855.1 Flavobacteriales bacterium | reverse complement strand
GAATGTCATTCTATGCTGCTATGTTTCATCCCAAATCATGGTCTTACATCAATTTAACATTTGTTTAAGATAAATGATTATAGGACCTCTATAGATTTGTATCCTCAACTCTAATCTATCTCTCAATGCGTTGTCTCTACAGACAAAGTATTGACTATCAAACAACGTCAATGCATACCCGTTTTATCCTACTCATTTTATTTTTTACAAGTTCACTTTCAACGTTCGCCCAACAAAAAAAAATGCTTCAAATGTCTCGTACCGAAGTACCACCAAAAATAGATGGTGTCTTGGACGATCTTGCTTGGGAGACAGCTATGGAAGCTGATGGTTTTACACAATTTAGACCTGCCATGGGCATACCGGAACAAAACGATGAACGGACCATTGTTAAAATGGCCTACGACAATGACGCTATTTACATTGCTGCTTATTTATACGATGAGCCGAAACTCATTATGAATCAAATGAATAGTCGGGATGACTTTGGTCAAAGTGATTTTTTTATGGTTGTCCTGAATCCCAATAATGACGCCCAAAATGATACGCAATTGGTCGTATTCCCTTCCGGAGGACAGGCCGATGCTATTGCGAATCCAAGTATAGGAGAAGATTTTGGTTGGAATGCCGTTTGGGATAGTGCGACCACCATTGTACATGATGGCTGGATTGTAGAAATGAGAATTCCGTACGACGTTCTCCGTTTTGCGAACCAGGATGAACCGACTTGGGGACTACAATTGCATCGACACTTTCGACGTACACGTTCCCAATATACTTGGAACCCAATTGATGTGACCAAAGGCAATGTTGGCTTATATCATGGCGAATTAAAAGGTCTCAAAAACATACAACCTCCTACCCGATTGAGTTTTTACCCTTTTACGTCAGCTCTTATCAATTCATTTGATGGAGAAACAACGACAGATTTGAATCTTGGATTGGATGTTAAATACGGTCTTTCCGAAAATTTCACATTGGATGCCACTTTGATACCGGATTTTAGTCAAGCAGGTTTTGATCAATTGGAATTGAATCTTGGTCCGTTCGAGCAAACATTTTCCGAACAAAGACAATTTTTCACCGAAGGGGTAGATCTCTTTAACAAGGGAGGCCTGTTTTTTTCGAGACGCGTTGGTGGCGCACCAATAGAAAGATTAGATTTGGCCGATAATGAAGAACTCATAAACCCTCCAAATGCTATAAAAGTGCTGAATGCACTTAAGGTGTCTGGAAGAACAAAAAAAGGCTTGGGTATAGGTGTTTTTAATGCTATTACAGATAAGACTTTTGCCACCGTTCGAACTACAGATCCTTTTGAGACCGTTGTCACAGATAGGAATGTCGTGATTGAATCTTTGGCGAATTATAATGTTCTCGTTTTGGACCAACAGTTTAATCAAAATTCATCGGTGAGCCTCGTTAATACCAATGTGACTCGTAATGGAGACTTTAGAGATGCTAATGTCACTGCAATTGTGGCTGACATTACTAATAAACGCAATACATACAATACCTTCGGCCAAGTTCGAATGAGTGAATTGAATTTGACTACCGGAACTCAAACTGGCTACAGTTCAGATTTTTTTATAGGGAAAGTATTTGGAAATTATAGATATAGTATCGACCACAGTTTTGCAGATACTAAATTCGACATCAATGATTTAGGTTTACTATTTCGAAATAACTATAATAATTTCGGAACGGATTTTTCATATCGCACGTTTAATCCAACAGGAAAATTGAATAGTTATAACATTGGAAGCTACGTCAATTATACCCGGTTGGCCAGCCCGGGTGTTTATACTGGGAGTGAACTTGGTGTAAGTTTCAATGCGGCAACCAGAACCCTCCATAATTTCGGGGCGAATATTGATTTTGTACCAGGGAAACAGTTTGATTATTTTGAACCACGACGAGATGGGCGCTTCTTCATCTATGAAAATGTTGGTAGCTCTAGACTCTATATCTCTTCAAATTATAACAATGCCTTCGCCATAGACGCCACCATCGCGGGTGTTATGACCTTCGAAGATCAACGTGATACATCTGAATATTTGATTGAAATAGAACCAAGATTTCGCTTTAGCGATAAATTTTTAGTGGTCTATGAGTTGTCCTATAATAAAATATGGAAAGATCGCGGTTTTACAACAACCGTTGCTGACGACATCATATTTGGTGAACGCGATCAAAAAATTCTAGAGAACAGTTTGCAGGGAAGTTATAATTTTAATCCTTACCATTCATTAGGTTTGACTTTCCGAAATTATTGGTCTACAGTTATCTACGATGATCAACTTTTTACCTTGATGGACAATGGCAGATTAACACGAGATACCGGATACACCACTGAAAGCCTTGAAAGTGATCCGGACATTAATTTCAGCACATGGAATCTTGATTTGAGCTATTCATGGCAATTTGCTCCTGGAAGTTTCTTAACAGCACTTTATCGCAATCAATTATTTAATTTCAACAGCGAGTCTGCTAATGATTATAGAGAAAGTTTAAATACGCTGTTCGCACAGCCAATTCAGCATACATTCTCACTTCGATTGCAGTATTTTATTAACTATGCCGATCTCAAAGATTTGGTAAGTAAGAAAAACTCGTGATGCTTGTGGGACATAAGAGAAAGTAGTATGTTTGAAACCATGATCCGAGCAACAAATATCCATAAGTATTATAATAAACTTCATGTTCTAAAGGGCGTCAATCTGCATATTAAGAAAGGTGAAGTTGTTTCCATTGTTGGTGCTTCTGGAGCTGGTAAAACCACTTTGTTGCAGATCTTGGGCACATTAGATACCATGTCCCCTAAAGAAGGTGAACTTATTATCAATGATGTCAATCTAAAATCGTTGAATGAAACATCTTTAGCAAAATTCCGAAATGAGCATATCGGTTTTATATTTCAATTTCATCAGCTATTGCCCGAATTTACTGCTTTGGAGAATGTTTGTATTCCTGCATTTATAAAGAATACGGCCAAACTTGATGCCGAAAAGCGTGCTAAAGAATTATTGGACTTTTTAGGTTTGAAAGATCGATATGATCATAAACCAGGTGAATTATCTGGTGGAGAGCAACAACGCGTCGCCGTAGCACGAGCACTCATCAATAATCCAGCATTGATTTTTGCAGATGAGCCTTCAGGTAATTTAGATAGTGAAAGTGCCGAAAATCTTCACAATCTATTCTTTAAACTTCGTGATGAATTTGGCCAAACCTTCATTATTGTTACTCACAATGAAGAATTAGCCAATATGGCAGATCGGAAATTAGTGATGGTCGATGGAAAGATTCCTATTTAGGAATTCTCGTTCTTATCAGGAATTGTATCAATCACCTTATCTATAAAATTACTAATAAAGGCTCCAAAGTTATGTCCACTTTTATAGATTGGTGTTTTACCTAATGTTTGATCAAACGATCCGATAGCAGTGCTCATGATATTTAAGGTGCTGTCCACGATATTGTCATTATTATTCTCCATTGTTCAAGTTTTTTCGTTGATCTTGTATGTTTTTCAAGTGCTCAATGGCGTCTTTTCCGATTTTGGTGCCAACACCAAGAACGAACAATGCGACACCAGCTTTAATGCTGAATTTTAATATATCTTTTACCATGTTATTTACATCTAGAAATCTGACTCTAAATTATAGTATTTTCACTACTAAAAATACTCTTTTAGCTTTTGAGTAAAAGAATAAATCGATTGAAGCAACAATAATAACCCTACCGCTGAATAGTAATTTCGAATTTCGGCTTCGACTCACACTATTTAGATACTATTAAATATTGATTTAAACAGGACGTATATTAGAAGTATCAATGAACCCCTATTCACCACGATCAATAAGACGTAGTTATTGTATATTACTTAAATGTTAATACGTACTGGCATCTGAAGCTATTTATAGAATTCCATTACTTTTGACATCAATTTAAGAGTTCTAGGCGTGACAAAAAGATTATCAAAAAAAGAGTTAAAGGAGTTTTTAGATGAAAAAGTCGAACAATACAATCATCCCGATTTTATTGAAAGCGATCCGATTCAGATTCCGCATCAATTCAACACAAAAGAAGATATCGAAATTTCTGCTTTTTTGACCGCTACTATCGCATGGGGAAAT
>JBBSOJ010000281.1:0-4143 GCA_038259855.1 Flavobacteriales bacterium | reverse complement strand
CCACGTTGGTGCAATTCACTTTTCATGCCCAAAACACGATTTAAACTTTCAGGTTTTAAGGTAATTGGCTGCAACAAATCGTCATAAGATTCGGTAATCTTCCAGATTTTAACAGTAGTTTGTGAGTTGGGATTTAGGGTTTTATATAGTGGCATTTAAAATTCTCGAAGTTATTAATTATCTTTGCACTCGATTTAAGAATTATTGAAAACAAATATACAATTATGAACACAAAAACAATGCCTTACGTACCTTACAAAGTCAAAGACATGTCGCTTGCGGCTTGGGGAAGAAAAGAAATCGAATTAGCTGAAGCCGAAATGCCAGGTTTGATGAGCCTTCGTGAAGAATACGGAAACTCTCAACCATTGAAAGGAGCTCGTATTGCAGGATGTCTTCACATGACCATCCAAACTGCTGTTCTTATTGAAACCTTAAAAGCTCTTGGTGCGGAAGTGACTTGGAGTTCTTGTAATATATTCTCTACGCAAGACCAAGCTGCTGCTGCGATTGCAGATGCTGGAATCCCTGTATATGCTTGGAAAGGTATGAACGAGGAAGAATTTGAATGGTGTATTGAACAAACCATATTTTTCGGAGAAGACAGAGAACCATTGAACATGATTTTAGATGATGGTGGAGATTTGACCAACATGGTTTTTGATAAATATCCAGAATTAATGGAAGGTATCAACGGTCTTTCTGAAGAGACGACTACTGGAGTTCACAGACTTTACGAGCGTATGAAAAATGGCACACTTTCAATGCCTGCAATCAACGTGAATGATTCTGTAACCAAATCAAAATTTGATAATAAATACGGATGTCGCGAAAGTGCAGTAGATGCTGTACGTCGTGCAACGGACATTATGTTAGCCGGAAAACGTGTTGTTGTTTGTGGTTATGGTGATGTTGGAAAAGGAACTGCCGCTTCTTTTAAAGGTGCAGGAAGTATCGTAACTGTTACTGAAATTGACCCAATCTGTGCGTTGCAAGCTGCGATGGACGGTTTTGAAGTAAAACGTTTGGAAACGGTTGCTGCAAATGCTGATATTATTATCACGACTACAGGAAATAAAGACATCGTTCAAGGGAAACACTTTGAGATGATGAAAGACAAAGTCATCGTTTGTAACATCGGTCACTTTGACAACGAAATCGAGATGCCTTGGTTGAACAAGAATTATGGCGATACGAAAGTTGAAATCAAACCACAAGTTGATAAATATACCGTCAACGGAAAAGACATTATCATTTTGGCTGAAGGTCGATTGGTAAATCTTGGTTGTGCAACAGGTCATCCAAGTTTTGTGATGAGTAACTCGTTCACAAATCAGGTTTTGGCGCAATTGGAATTATGGACGAACAGAGATGCTTACAAAAATGAGGTGTATATGTTGCCAAAGATTTTAGATGAAAAAGTGGCGAAATTACACTTGGAAAAAATCGGTGTTGAGTTGACGGAACTTCGTAATGAGCAAGCTGATTATATCGGTGTGCCAGTTGAAGGACCATTCAAACCAGAATACTACAGATACTAAAAAAAGACCGCTGGCGCTTTTAGATATGAGACCGCTACGCTTTTAGATATTAGATAGAATCCCAAGCAGAAATGTTTGGGATTTTTTATTAATCACGCAGATTGTCACTTCGAGTGATTTTGCAGCGCGATAGCGATGGAAAATAGTATCGAGAAGCCTACCTAAATTTACCTTTAGTTAGAAATTTGATTATACATTCATTTAATTTAAAAGTTAAATATTGAGAAGTGTGGCAATTGCTAAAGCACCACGCTTTCCGCTGTATCTTTTCTTTTTTGAAGGAAAAAAGAAAAGGATGCCGCTGCAATCGCTATTGCAGATTTTAGATTCTATTGATAATTGTGCTAGGTTCTCGATACATTATTGAAAAGCTGCCATGCTGCAGCTTTTCAAAAACACTCGAACTGACAATGCTTATAGCCAAACAACTATTTTCTAACTTTGTCATTTAGAGTGATTTTGCAGCGCGATAGCGATGAAAAATAGATCGAGAAGCTTCACGTGACCAAATAAAAAATACTCTAAATATGTCACTTCGAGTGTTTTTACAAAACTGCCAGAAAGCAGTTTGGTAAAAATGTATCGAGAAGCCTTACCATTAAATATGAAGTTCTACTACGTCTATATCCTAAAATGCTCCGATGAATCTTATTACACCGGCTTCACTTCAAATCTTGAGCAACGTTTTATGGAACATCAAGCTGGGAAACACCGAGACAGCTATACTTACTCTCGAGGTCCTGTAACATTAGAATTCTATCAAGAATTTGTAGACCCGAACCAAGCGATTATGGTGGAAAAGCAACTTAAAAATGGTCCAGAGCTAAAAAAGAAGCAGTTATTAATAATGAATTTGAAAAATTGCCGAATCTTGCGAAGAAGAAATTTAAGAAAGATTAGTTAGAACTAGGTTCTCGATACATTTTTGAAAAGCCGCTTTGCTGCGACTTTTGAAAAACACTCGAACTGACAAGGGCGATATTTTGTCACTTCGAGTGATGTTCAATCTCGATAGCGATTGGAAATAGTATCGAGAAGCCTTCCATGTATTTGTTAAAAACCACTATTCCTTTTTTCACCATAGCAATATTTTCTATTTTAGATAGTATCATGTCCTACTATGAAGAAAACATAATTGTCCCTCGATTCAACGAAGAATCTGGTTTCTATACTACAAAGAAACGCTCAAAAATCATGGGTAAAATTCGTGGAAAGAACACAAAACCTGAACTGTTGTTCCGAAAGGCCTTGTGGAAAAAAGGGGTTCGGTATCGTGTTGACAGCAAAGATTTAATTGGCAGACCAGATGTATCCATAAAGAAATATAAGTTGGCCATATTTATTGATGGCGAGTTTTGGCATGGTTACAATTGGGACGAGCGAAGAGACAACATCAAAAGTAATCGCGCCTTTTGGATTCCGAAAATCGAACGCAATATGCAACGCGACCGACAAGTCAATCGACAATTGGAGGAAATGGGTTATACTATTTTTAGGTTTTGGGAAAAGGACGTTAAAACGGATTTGGAGAAATGTATCAATGATATTTTAGTCTTCATTGCAATTGGTGAAAATGATTAAACTTTTTAAAACAACCGCAGACTCAAACCTTTATTGTTTTGGAAGCCTTTGATGATTTTGTTAGGGTTTAATCCATATAAAAAAACCCATTCAATTTTAGAATGGGCTTTTCAATATTTATATCTGTTTATTATTTTTTCTTGCCTTTCTTGCTTTTCGGATGCACCAATTTCATCTCATCAATCAATCGGGTTGCTCCTGCATATTTATCAACAATAAAAAGTACATAACGCACATCGACCATAATATTTCGACAGATTTCTGGGCTGTAAAATATGTCGCTCATGGTGCCTTCCCAAACACGGTCAAAGTTTAATCCGACTAAATTTCCATTCGCATCGATTGCTGGACTACCAGAATTTCCTCCTGTGGTGTGATTCGTTCCAATAAAACAAACTGGCAGTTTTCCATTCGCATCGGCATATTGCCCGTAATCTTTCTTGGCATATAAATCCATTAGCTTTTCAGGGACGTCAAATTCATAGTCGCCTGGAATGTACTTTTCAATCACGCCATCCAAATAAGTGACTGGTTCATAATAAACGGCATCTCGCGGCTCGTAGCCTTTCACTTTACCATAAGTCACTCGCAACGTGCTATTGGCATCTGGGAAATAACGTTGTTTTGGCAACACTTCCATCAACGCTTTCATGTATTGTGTTTCCAAACGGTTGATTTGCGTATTCAAGTCTTGAAATTTTGGTTCAATATCGGCATAGAAATCAGTAATGAATGGTTTTGCATATTTGTAGGCAGCATCGTTGTTCAACTTTTCCAACACCTCCGTTGAATTGCCTTCTAAAATGCTCATCAATCCTTCCTGCGTTTTGAAAGCTGTTTTATCATATATGGACCCATCAACATCTTTAGAATAGAAAGGCATGATGGCTTCAAACACATCTTTATCAACTTGAAAATTCAAATCTTTATACATCCCTTTTAATCTATCGATGGTAGCTGTTCGGGCTCTATCAAACGTTTCTTCACCTTGGGAAGCTGCATTTTCCATTTGTGAGAGTCT
>JBBSOJ010000280.1:0-4173 GCA_038259855.1 Flavobacteriales bacterium | reverse complement strand
ATTTGCAGGGCAAAATCTTTAAGTGAAGGAAAGTCCTTTTCTAAATTGTTGACAATAATATCATGCCCCTCTCTTATCTTCCGAATGTCTTCAAAACTTAACCTTAATTTAGTTTTAGTGGTGTTGCTCTTATTTTCGGGATCAAGATTTTCATCTTTTATAACCCTTTGTTTTAAATCGGCATCTAATTGGTTTTGAAAACTCGAGTGATGAATAACGGTAATAAGGGTATTACAAACCTTCAATGAATTTTCATTAAAGGTTGTAATGTATGCGTTTTTAGGAATTATAAGATTTCCTTTAGACTTAAATTGTAATTCAATGGAAGTATCAAAAATCTCCTTCTTCATAATGTGCTTCCATGCAATCTTCCACTTAACAATGGAGCTCTCTGTTAAAATATTTTCAAAATTGGATCCAACAATATCATCGTAAAGCATAGACAATATGTTACATGCTTGCTGATTGACCATTAGAATGCATCCTTTAGAGTTGAGTATAAAACTCATTTGAACGATGTCCAAAATAGTTTGATCGGTATTAGCGTACCCTTGATGCACAATCGTTTCCTGTATTTCTTCCGCCAACATATTTAAAGTCACGATGAGTGCTTCAATGTTATCATTTTCTTTAGACCGTTTTATACGGTAGAAAAAATTCCCTGAGGCCATTTCCAAAAGCATTTGATTGATGACCTGCATTCTTTGTTGTATATCATCATCCATAATTTCGTGATTTGGATTCATACTAAATAGAAAGATTAGCGAGTCTAAATGCTTTTTTAAATAATTATTTGAATTCAGCCAAAAAAATTAAAGCCTGTGCAACAGTGTCAAAAGACTCGGTGGGAATTGGAGGCTTACTAGTTCGTAAATAGAATTCAGATAACATTTCTGAAACTGGGGATTCAACAATAAAGGCAACTGCTTTTATCAAAGTAGATCCCTCGATCGATAAATATGTTCTTGCTGCCTTGTTGATTTCTTTGATTTGACGAATATCACAAACAACTGGTAAGGCAAGTCCTTCATGGATAGACAACCGATCTTTTACAATAAAAACTGCGGCTGGCAAATCTAAAATAACATCTTTGTGATAGGTAATAAATAAGACGCCATCCTCAATTTTGTAGTTAGCATATTCATTTTCAATAGTATTTGGTATCATTAGAAAACTGGTTTTTCGTAATCATAAATTTACAAAATAATCAACACAACATTTGCTTCATTTTGCGTTGGCGTTAGTCAATATGGATTATTTTTTGCCTACCAAGGATTAACATTTGCCTCTAAGGGATTATAGATAAGCGTAATTACTCAATGTTCAACAAAACATATTAATTTAATTATCACAAAAATTCTCTATCATGGCAAAGATCAAACACAACAATTTTCTGGACACTGTAAACGATGTTTTTACTGATGCAATAGATGAAGGAGTCCTTCACTTATACGCAGAGGGAGAAAGCTTTTCAGCTAGAACCATTGGCGTTAAGAATAGAAATCTATTCCATTTTGGTACTACCGGATATTTAGGATTGGAACAAGATTCTAGATTGAAAGAGGCCGCAATAAGTGCTATCCGACGATACGGCACACAATTCCCACTGTCCAAATCCTACATTTCCAATCCGCTTTACAGACAGTTGGAGGAGAAAATAACCGAAATGTACCAAAATCCTGTGGTAATTACAAAAAACAGTACGTTAGGCCATATGGGTGTCATCCCGAGCGCTGTTGACGATCGCGATGCCATCATTTTAGACCATCAAGTCCATTGGAGCGTTCAAAGTGCTGCAAAAATTCTAAAGACACGAAGCGTTCCCATTGATATGGTCAGGCATAATGATCTGAATATGTTGGAGGACAAAATAAAATACTATGCAAACAGCAAGCAAAGGATCTGGTATATGGCGGATGGCATCTATTCCATGTATGGCGATTTTGCACCTATTAAGGATCTCACCTATCTAGCACAAAAACATCCCCAGCTTTTTCTATATTTTGATGATGTGCACGGCATGAGCTGGATCGGAAAAAATGGAACTGGCTATGTCATGAGCGAAATCAATGAGCTTACTGAAAATATGTTGCTGTTCGGAACCTTGAGCAAAACTTTCGGAGCAAGCGGATCGGTATTGGTATGCTCCAACAAAAAAATGTACCACAAGATAAAAACCTTTGGTGGACCACTAACCTTTTCGGCCCAATTGGAACCTGCTTCTGTTGCCGCTGCAACAGCCTCTGCTGAGATTCATTTAAGTCCTGAAATCTATAGCCTACAAAACGATTTAAAACAAAGAATTCAATATTTCAACGAGTTGGTACAACAGACCGATTTACCACTAATAGATAAAAACAATTCTCCGGTGTTCTTTATTGGTACGGGGATGCCAAAAACTGGCTACAACTTTGTCAATCGTTTAATGAAGGAAGGCTTCTATGTCAACTTGGGGCTGTTTCCTGCAGTTCCCGTGAAAAATACAGGGGTAAGAATTACAATATCCAGACATAACCAACACCAAGAAATAAAAGCACTGGTTGACGCCATGGTCTACCATCTACCAAAAGCGATAGAAGACACTGATACCAATCTGAGCCGTGTCTATCAGGCATTCAATTTAGACACTAAAACAAAACCTGAGAAAAGATCTTATGACAATCTAACTGTACAATTGGAGGATTCCATTGAAAAAATCCACAAAGAGACCTGGAACTCGTTAGTCGGAACATCTGGCATCCAAGACTGGGACGGCCTTTTATTTCTCGAAAAAACATTTACCAATAATACGCTAAGAGAAAACAACTGGAATTTTTGGTATTTAATCATAACCGACCAACAAAACAAACCTGTTTTAGCGGCGGCAATATCGGCATCGTTATGGAAGGATGATATGCTGGCCAACATTACTGCCTCAGAAATCATAGAGGAAAAAAGAAAATCAGATCCATACTATATGACCTCTAAGGTACTTAGTTTGGGCTGTCTGTTTACAGAAGGAAACCATCTTTACTTAGATGAGGCGCATCCATTAAGAATTGATGCCCTAAATAAGTTTATGTTAACCTTGGAGGATTTAGAACAAAGTTCCAAATCAAAAATGGTTGTCCTCCGCGATTTTATTGAGAATGATAAATTGCACAGCTATTTCCAAGGTCAGGGCTTTGTTAGGATCCAAATGCCGAATGCTTGTAAAATCAATTTAGAGCAAAACAAAACTATTGAGCAGTATACTGCAACCCTTTCATCAAGAAGTAAAAAACACTTAAGAAAGGACATATTAGCTAATGAGTCTTCATTGGACATCTCATCCCTAAATGAACTTGATAAGGACCAATTAAAACAGGTGAAAAAACTTTACGACAACGTACGCCAGAATAATTTAGGTTTGAACACATTTTCCTATCCTACTGAGTTATTTGAAAACATGTCCAAAAATCCGAACTGGGAATTCATCATCATTAGAGAACCTGAATATCAGAAGGAAATTATCGGCGTTATGTTCTGCTATAAAAATGATGGCAGCCAAACCTACGTTCCTTCCTTGGTTGGAATTGACTATGATTGTCTGGAGAAGTACCAGACGTACCGCCAATTGTTGTATCAAACCATTAAAAGGGCGATCCAATTGAAATTTCAACACATTGATTTGGGCATGACGGCATCTTTCGAAAAAAGAAAACTTGGAGCAGTAGTGGAAGAAAAATATGCATACATCCAAACTTCTGATAATTACACCCTCGAACTTATGGGATTATTGGAATCCCGATAGTAATAAAAAGTATTGCTATAAATAAACATGAGGTACCAAGAATTAATATCGGAATTTGAATCGAATCTTGAATCTTTGGAGTTTGATACTGATGATATATTATATAAAGCAGAGCATCGTATTGCCAAGACTGAAATATGCATCAAGCGCCTTCGAAATGAGGTCATTGAAAAAGGCTTTGACTCCAAAAATGAAGAGATCAGCTTTTTTAACCATACTAAACCACAAATCTTCAGCAGGCTCATCTATTACGTGCGACTCTTCAATATAGAGAGCAAACGACCACGGAGTAGTTCTAAATTTCAAATAAAGTATTTAAATAACCACATCGATAAGCTACAGATATTCTTCAATGACAACTTAGAATTTTATCATTATTATCGCAGGGGTGCGACGACCTT
>JBBSOJ010000279.1:0-4218 GCA_038259855.1 Flavobacteriales bacterium | reverse complement strand
TATTTCAAGAGAATATCAGACATGGATTTAAATAACCCACAAATCATTGGGTTTGGAATTTCTGATAACGACACCTTTACGCAAGCCACGGCGTATTCCAAAGGCGCTATTATTGGAAGTGCGTTTATCAAGCATTTGACCAATGAGGGTGTTCCGGAAATTAAAGCATTCATCGAAAACATCAGATCTTAAATGGCGCTGAACATTGTCTTAATAGAACCAGAGATCCCCAATAATACAGGGAACATTGGACGACTTGCTTTGGCGTCTGGGTCGAACCTGCATTTGGTTAAACCCTTCGGATTTGAGATCGATGACAAACGTCTCAAACGTGCAGGACTCGACTATTGGCAGCATCTTAATGTGGTCTATTATGATACCATAGATGATTTTTTCAATATAAACAACGACGCGAAGATGGTGTTTTTATCCAGTCATGGGTCCAAAAAACACTGGGATATTCCATTTGAGGAGGATCTATTTTTGGTGTTTGGCAAAGAATCAGTGGGATTGCCGAAATCTATCATAAACAACAATGAAGAAGATCTTTTCAAAATTCCACTTTACAGTGACCATGTCAGAAGCTTGAATCTCGCCAATGCCGTCGGAATTGTGGTATATGAGGGTTTGAGACAACTCAATTTATAGAACACTTATTTAACATTTATTATAAGTGATGCTTCAAGTTTTAAGATGACTTTAATATAATTCGAGCAAGATATCCCTATATTTAGGTATAACACAAAATAGATATATTATGGGAATTATAGAAGACAATAAAAAATTTGAACGAACAGTTGAACAAAAAACGCCAAGCAACCCCACTGGTAATAGAAATATTGAAACCAATAAAGTGGATGGTGACAAAGCAACTATAAAAAAACAACAGAATAAGAAATAGAGCATCTCTATTTTTTTTTAAAAGACCTATTCTTTAGAACTTAAAGCAATAGGTCTTTTTATTATCTCTAATTACCATCGAATAGTACACTTAAGGCACATTATATAGTACCTTTGAGGCAGATTTGATAACACACCTATCCACAATTTATTATAGTACCAATTATGAAAGATACCATTGAAAACATTGAATTAAAATACCTCGATTTAAAAGACTACAAAGAGCTTCAAGCTGCTATGAGAGCGGCGTACACGACGATGCCTGATTCTATATGGGGTGAAAAGCAAATCAAGGTTTTAATTGATAAGTTTCAAGAAGGTCAAGTGGTCATAAAAATCAACGGTCAGATTGCTGGTTGTGCCCTGACAATTATTGTGGATTACAATACCTTTGACCACAATCATACTTACAAAGACATTACGGGCAATTATACCTTCAGTACACACAGTGCGCAAGGCGATGTGCTTTACGGAATTGATGTTTTTATAAAACCCGAATTTAGAGGCTTGCGATTGGGCAGACGCCTCTATGATTATAGAAAGGAACTTTGTGAACGCCTGAATTTACGTGGCGTCGCCTTCGGTGGTCGTATTCCCAATTATGGTAAACATGCCGATGATTTGACCCCGCAGCAATACATTGACAAAGTACGGCGCAAGGAAATTCATGATCCTGTCCTGAATTTTCAAATCTCCAATGATTTTCATCCGACTCGTATCCTCAAAAATTATTTAGAAGGCGATAAAGCCTCAAAGGATTATGCCGTTTTGCTGGAGTGGGACAATATCTATTATGAAAAGGTCAACCAAAAAGCCGCCACCATCAAAAAAGTCGTCAGACTTGGTTTGGTACAATGGCAGATGCGCCCTTACAAAGATTTGGATGAAGTGATGGAGCAGGCAGAATTCTTTATTGATTCGGTTTCTGGCTACCGAAGTGATTTTGCGTTGTTTCCCGAGTTTTTCAATGCGCCTTTGATGGCAGGCCATAACCATTTATCCACTCCAGAAGCGATACGTGAACTCGCCAAATACACCGCGGAATTTGTACAGCGTTTTTCCAAATTAGCCATCTCCTACAATATTAATATCATTACCGGAAGCATGCCAGAAATGGTCGGCGATCATTTGCACAACGTTGGTTACCTCTGCCGTCGTGATGGAAGTACGGAACGCTACGAAAAATTGCACGTCACACCCGACGAAGCGAAAGTATGGGGCATGGTGGGTGGTAACCAGATCAAGGCCTTTGATACCGATTGTGGTAAAATCGGCATTTTGATTTGTTACGATTCCGAATTTCCTGAATTAAGCCGCATCTTGGCCGATGAAGGGATGGATATTTTATTTGTGCCATTTTTAACCGATACCCAAAACGGATTCTCACGGGTGCGCCACTGTGCACAAGCCAGAGCGATAGAGAATGAATGCTATGTCGCCATTGCAGGTAGTGTTGGCAATTTGCCGAAAGTATCGAATATGGACATCCAGTACGCACAATCGATGGTATTTACGCCCTGCGATTTTGCATTCCCGACTGATGGTGTCAAAGCGGAAGCGACGGCCAATACCGAAATGATCCTCATCGCAGATGTCGATATTGATTTACTGCGCGAATTGAACCAATTGGGAAGCGTCAGAAACTTAAAGGACCGCCGAACGGATCTGTTTGAATTGCGCAAGAAATAAGACTGAAGACTGAAGACTGAAGACTGAAGACTGATTAGACTATTTAAAATTAATTGATTTAAAAAAAAGAACACACATGACCTATCATATGATTATCAACAGCGTTAAATCCGTTGAAGAATTACCAAACGCTTGGACCAATGCCGATTATATTGAACTATTGAACCGTTTCGGTTTTCCAGAGGCGAAAGATTCCAAACCTGAAGAGCTCAAAGATTTGCTATTTATGGCGATATCTGATTTTGAAGGACCAGAAGCGGCCGCCATTTTATTGGATTATAAATTGTCGGAAGCGCTGAATGAAGGTCAGATCGATCAAATGTCACACGACATGCTGTTGGATAAAATCTCTGAAGAATACAGCGACATTTCCTTGCATCATGAATTGTACAACATCAATCAATTGTTGTTTAAAGCTTACAATGGCACATTTCCTAGTGCCAAAGCCACCATTGTGGACTTCGAGATGTCACCAGATACCGATATCGATAAAGAGGTAGCGCTAAAAGTGTTGGATAAAACCTTGGCAAAAAACAGCGTCATCAAACGCCTGTTCTCAAGTCATTTAGCTGGTAAAGAAGCCTTTGAGGAAGCAGAAGACATCGTCTGGAAATTAGAATCAAAAGGTAACGGCGCTTATACGTTGACAACTTCCGAATATTGGATAAGCAGAGATGAATTCACTGAAGCGGAATATGACGCGGAGATTGTGATGTATGAATCAGATGAGGAGGATGACGATTAGCCCGGGTGCGTTGTCGACTTGCTAAACCTGTTTTAAGCATCACAAACCTCATATACTTTTTACCCTGAAACCAGTTCAGGGTGACGGAAGCACAAATACGGTACGTTATGCTGAACGCGTTTCGGCATCCTATTTCCCAACATAACCCATGTATCCAAGCCTTTATGTTGAACGTGTTTCAGCATCGCATCCACAACGCCAACCACCACCCTAAACCCCTAAAAAAACACACCCTCACCGTAAAACTTCACTAATTAGCTTGGGGTGTAGTTGCCACGACTTGGCAAACTGCGCATAATGTCCCTACCTCTCCAACGTGCACCTACGACGTTGCCAACTTTTCCGGAGAATCCTCCGAGGATACCTTTACTGAATGTTCCCATGATTTTATTTGATTTGGGGGTAATACAGGGCGAATCTAAATCGAAAAAATATAATAAACAAGCGTTTAGCTTTCGGTGTCCGCTATTGTCGCGGTTTGGCGCGATTTGGCATCCATTGTCCTAATTTGTCGTGGTTTGGCGTCATTTGTCCTAATATGGCGCAAGTTGCCCTAATTTGGCGCGATTTGGCGCGTTGGTCAAAAAACAGGGGTTATGTTCGAGTTTTGTTCGAGGATGGTTCGTCCCTCGTTCGGGTGTATGTTGTCGAGATGGGGGTTTGGACGAACCATGGGCGACCGGTTATGGCACGATGCCCAAGAGACCCACGTTACGAGCTGAAAAAATACGTAGATCTACGTATAGGAAGTGACCCTAATTATGTGTTATTTGCGGTAGGGATATCGTTATGGTGTGTTTATCTTGTATATTGGTAGGATATATACACCATATAAGGAATAGTATATACGGAATAAACACACTGGTGTGTTTATCCCTACGTTG